>CAZCVU010000100.1:0-3673 GCA_964501745.1 uncultured Flavobacteriales bacterium
ATCGCGCGGGCGACAAAGTGGTCGGCCGCGATACGCTGCTGGGTGAGGTTTGGGGATACAACGCCGGAGTGACAACGCACACGCTTGAGACACATGTCTATCGGCTGCGGCAGAAGATTGAGCAAGACCCGTCCAACGCGCAGATTCTTGTAACCGAGCCCGGCGGGTACCGGCTTGTCCCCTGATACCTGATACAGACTCGTTCTCTTTATCCAGCCTGCCTGCTCAATATCCGATGTAGCCCGGCGGCGCCCAGCGCCGCGCTCACCGTGAGCACGCCGAAAACTGCGGCGGCAAAGTTCCACCCTTCCCCGAATTGTAGCGTCACGCCCAAAAGCAGCGGGCCTGAAAGTGCTCCCAGATTCCGTCCGGTCATCAATATTCCGAAGGCGCGCGGACCGGCATACTGCACCCCGAGAATTGTCCCTGGCAATGCGAATAGGCAGGTCGGCGTGAGGCCGCCGAACGCGCTGAAAACGACGAGCAATGCAAGGCCCGAAATGCCGCTGGCAATCGGTACCAAAAACCAGATGATAGCTTGTCCCAGGAGGGCGACGGTGAGCAGCACCGCAACAGGTATACCTGCTCGCAGAATTGGAGCCGCAACGAGATTGAAGGCGGCAATCGTGAGGAGGTGTAGCAAATAGCCCATGGCAGCGTCACCCAGGCCAAGCTCATGTACCGACACAAGATAATGCGGCAACCAGGTCATGAACCCGAATATTTGACACGACCACAAAGCGAACAGCGCCGCGGCAAGGAACTGTGCACCGCGCTGCCAGCCGAGCACGGACTGATCCTCCTTGGAAGGCGCGCGGTCCGCGTCTGGCTCGGTTGCTGTGGCGCCGTTCGGGTGAAGCACGGCGCGTTGCCTCGATAGCCAATGCGTCCAAGCCGACATTGCCAGGGTGAGAAGGATGCCTGCCCACCACAGCACCTGCCAATTACCACTACTGCTGACCGTGGTCGTGATCGCGCTCGACAGAAGTGCACCGGCGGGGATCCAGGTCGCGACCAGCGCCGCCGCCAGCGGCAAACCGGTCCGGCCGGCGTGGGCAGTGCATAGCGCAGGTCCGGCGACAGCAAGTATCGCAAAGCCGATACCTTCCACACCCCGCGTCGCGAGCATATTCCAACCATGGTCCGGCCAGGCAATCGCAACCAAGTTGCCAATGATAAAGAGGGCAAATGCCCCCTGTAGGTATCTGCCTAGGTGCGGTCCCTGTAAGGCGGCGCCGAAGCCGAACGAAAGCGTCAGGCCGGCAACCGCGTAGATTGACATGAATGCGCCCGCAAGCGTCGGGCTGTAGCCGTAGACGTCGAGAAATATCGGCAGAACCGGCGGCAGCTTGAACTGATGATATGCCGCGAGCACTGCGAGGCACAGCCCGAACAGGACCCCAACCCAATTGGCTTTGGCTGTTGTCATTTGGTGTCAGATCCTATTTTGAACGCGTCGACTGCTGACAGCCTGATTTCTGGATGTTGTTTGCGGCAGAATCGGGTTTTTTGCTCGACTTAGAAGTTGCCGCACATTACCAACTTGGAATTGCTTTAGTGACTGCGTTGCGAGTGGCCGCGGAATGGATGATCGAGCCGAGTTTTACGTCCGGTTTTGGGGCGTCCGCGGAAGCATCGCTTGTCCAGGCCCCGATACTGTCCGCTACGGTGGCAATACATCCTGTCTCGAGGTGAAGTGCGGCGACCACACGATGGTATTTGACGCGGGCACAGGTTTGCGCGCGCTTGGGAATGAATTCCTCAAGCAAATGCCGATCGACCTCGATCTGTTTCTCACCCACACCCATTTCGATCATGTCTGCGGACTGCCCTTCTTCGTGCCGTTTTTTGTACCCAACAACAAGGTTCGTATACATGCCGGCCACCTAGACCCTGAAACCACTCTGAGGCAAGTGCTTGTCGAAATGATGATGGCGCCGCTGTTTCCGGTCCCGCCGTCGATTTTTCAGGCCGACGTTACCTATGCCGACTTTCAATGTGGCGAGACGCTAAATCCATACCCCGCAGTGACGTTGCGTACGGCTCCGCTGAACCACCCCAACAACGCGACCGGCTATCGTATCGAATTCGACGGCCGGACGGTCTGCTACATAACCGATCACGAGCATTTTGAAGATCGACGCGACGACGTCCTGATTGGGCTCGTCAAGGATTCGGATTATCTGATCTACGACGCCACCTATTCGGACGAGGAATATGAACGGTTCAAGGGATTCGGCCATTCTACTTGGCAGGAGGGCGTCCGTCTTGCGGATGAAGCTGGTGTGGGAACATTGGTGATCTTTCATCACGATCCGGGTCACGATGACGAGTGGATGGATCGCGTGGCCGAAGAGGCGGAAAAGACGCGCCCGGGTACGCTTGTCGCACAGGAAGGTATGGCGCTCAAACCGTGATCTCCTTACGGGGCTGGCACCGGCGCCTTGCTTTAGGCTTGCCAACGGTTCTCGGCCTTAAGCGGCGTGGGTTTTTTATCCCCTACCACCGGGCAGGCGAACTCTTCGAGCCGGGAATCCGTGAGCCGTATCAAGCCCTCGAAGCACGGTTTGCCGACTGCCAGGAAGCTTTTACGGAATGGCTTTCTGTGCTTGCTGAATACGCGGACAAGCTCCTGCGTATCGGCGATGCAGCACCACCCGCGCCGCGCTGGTCGCAGGACTGGTTTCCCCGCTTGGATGCGGCAATGGCCTATACGATGGTGCGTAGGCTTCGTCCAAAGCGCATTGTCGAGGTCGGATCCGGCCACTCCACACGCTTCTTCGCCCGCGCGATTGCCGATTCGGGCCTGAACACCAGCGTCACGGCTATCGATCCAGCGCCGCGCGCGGATCTCGCTGGGTTGAAGGCGGTACAGCTTCTACGCCGGCCGCTACAGGAGGTTGGCTTCTCGCCGTTCGCTGACCTTGCCGCCGGTGACATCCTTGCCATCGACTCTAGCCATGTGTTGATGCCGGGAAGCGACGTTGACATGCTGCAGAATAGAATCCTGCCGCAATTAGCTGCCGGAGTCGTCGTTCAGCTACATGACATCTTCTTACCGGACGACTACCCGGCTGAGTGGGAGTGGCGCGGTTACAACGAACAGCTGGGCGTAGCCGCGCTGCTACAAGGCGGGTCGGGCTGGATTGTGGAGTTTGCCAGCCACTATGCGGTGACGCGCCTGGCGAACCTTGTCGAGGCAGGGACCGTCGGCCAACTGCCCCGGCCGATGGGCGCGCACGAGTCCGGGCTTTGGATCAGGAAGGCTTGAGGTCATCTTCCAGCCGAGGGCCGCAGACGAGCATGGCTATCCGGTTTTCTGGCTGTTCCACTATTTATAGGGGTCCGCCGCGTCGCGCAGGCCGTCGCCGAGAAACTGGAAAGCCAGGACGACCAGAATGACAGGGACTACCGGAAGCATCAGCCAGGGATAGAGATCGACGACGTTGATGTTTTGCGCTTCGTTCAAAAGTACGCCCCAACTCGTAATTGGTGGACGCAGGCCCAGTCCGAGAAAACTCAGGGCGGTCTCGGCAAGGATCATCGAGGGAATCGACAAGGTCGCGGAGGCGATCAGATGGCTCATGAAACTTGGCAGGAGGTGTCGCGCGATGATGCGCCTTGGTCTGGCCCCCATCAGCAATGCGGCGGTACAAAAGTCTTCTTCTCGTAG
>CAZCVU010000100.1:3683-3956 GCA_964501745.1 uncultured Flavobacteriales bacterium
CGCGCAAGTCCGGGCCAGTCGAGCATCCCCAAGATAAAGGTAATGCCGATATAGACGAGGATTGGACTCCAGGTCACGGGCAGGATAGCCGAGAGCGACATCCACAACGGGAGTTCAGGGAACGAACGGATGATTTCGATGACGCGCTGAACGATAACGTCTGTAATGCCGCCGTAATAACCGGCCAAACCACCTATCACCAGGCCCAGAATGAAACTGATCGTAATTCCCAGAATGCCGACGCTCAGCGAGATGCGTGCGCCGTAGATGACG
>CAZCVU010000100.1:3966-7948 GCA_964501745.1 uncultured Flavobacteriales bacterium
ATGACGCGTGAGAGCATGTCCCGGCCCAGTCGGTCAGTTCCGAACAAGAACAAACTGCCACCTTGTGCCGGGCAGAAGAGGTGAAAGTTACCCTCAAATAGATTCCAGAACTTGTACGACGCCCCTGGGTAGTCAGCGCCGACGCAGAAAAAGCGGATGGGATATACCTTCTGCACATCCTCCGTATAGATCCACTGCAATGCTGTGAGATCCAGTTTCGCATTGAGGCCGTAGACAAAGGGGCCGACAAATTCACCATTGTGAAAGAGGTGGACGGACTGTGGCGGCGCATAAAGGAACTTCGTGAAGCGCGCCTGCAGATCGTAAGGCGCCAACATCTCACTGACAGTGATCGACAGATACATGATCAGCAGGAAAACTCCACAAATAACCGCTGGCTTGTGACGCCGAAATTTCCACCACATGAGCTGCCATTGCGAGGCTAGGTAGTAGCGTTCCTGCTCTGCAGTGAGCTCAACGGCAGTATTGGGGTCGAATGGGGCGCTACTTGTGTAATGTTCAAGCTCGTCCGGCTCGGGCGCTATTTCGCTCATCTTTGCGCACCTCCCGTGAGGCGGATGCGCGGGTCGAGCGCGGCCAACGCGAGGTCGGACAGCAGAGTTCCGACGACGGTCAGCATAGCCAGAAACATTAAGAACGAACCGGCAAGAAACATGTCCTGGCTCTGCAGTGCGGAGAGCAGCATTGGACCCGTTGTTGGTAGCGACAAGACGACGGAAACGATCGCCGCGCCAGAGATCACCTGCGGCAAGAGGTTGCCGATATCCGCGATGAACGGATTCAGTGCGACCCGAAGCGGGTATTTCACGAGAATCTTGAACGGATGCAGACCCTTGGATCGTGCTGTGACGACATACTGTTTATGGAGTTCGTCCAACAGGTTGGCCCGAAGCCGGCGAATCATGCCGGCGGTGCCCGACGTCCCGATAACGACCACCGGAATCCAGAGATGCTCGAGAACCGAGCCGGCCTTCGCTAGGCTCCAGGATTCGTCGAGAAAATGTGGGTCCATAAGGCCGCCGATCGATGTTCCAAAGAAGGAATGGGCAAACCATTGGAGCACCAGCGCGAGTAGAAAATTCGGCGTGGCGAGGCCAATAAACCCAAGAAACGTCAGGCCATAATCACCCCAGCTGTATTGGTAGACGGCCGAATAAACGCCGATCGGAAAGGCGACGATCCAGGTAAAGATGATTGTCGTGAAGGAAACGATGAAGCTGAGCAACAAGCGGTCGCCCACAACATCCGAGACCGGCAGGCTGTATTCAAAGGAATAGCCAAAATCACCCTGCAACATCCCGAACAGCCAGACAAAGTACTGTTCGATCGGCGTTCGATCGAAACCATACTGTTGACGCAGGAACTCCAGGCGTTCCTTGCTGACCGCCTCGCCCTGGCTTTGCAACTCGTTGATGTAGGTCGTGAAATAGTCCCCTGGGGGCAGCTGGATGATGAGAAACACAATCGCGCTGATTGCCAGCAGCGTTGGAACCATGACCAGGAGACGGTGCGCGATATACCTCAGCATAGGGACCTTGGTGTCTGACGGCTTGAATTCTTGAGCTTTTCAGATGCCTTCACTTGGAGCTCTCAAACCAGAACGTATCCGGCTCGTAGATGCCGAAATGCGCACCTGGATCCCAATTGTACACGCCCTCCTGGGGAACATTCCGGAGATCTAGGCTGACAACGACGGGCTGGCGGACACCTGCGACAAGGCCGATCGTGAAGAGGTTCTCAGCATGTGTCTTCAACATCTCGTGCCAGATGGCGGCTTTGCGAGAGCCGTCATGTGTGGCGTACCATTCGCCAAGCAACTCCATCAGCCGCACGGCCTCGGGCATGTCAGGAAACTCGCCAGACTGGCGATTGGTCTCGACATACTGACCCCATTTCGGCCACTGCAATTGAATCTGCGATGTCGGGGCAAGTTCGGTCGGCGGAATATTCGCAGTCGGAACTCCGTTCTCGAGACCGCTCCATACGGTCATCATTGTTTCACCCGAAAACACACGGTTGCGCAGGACATCGCGCTGCGACGGCTTTGTATGCAACTTGATTCCTGCCTTTAGCCAACTGTCGCGTACCAGTTCCAAAACATCCGACTCCTCGGTACTTTCGCCGGCAGTCTCGACGATTAACTCGAGTGGCTCGCCATCGGGCCGTAACCGGATGCCTTCGCTGTTTCGTTGCGTGAGGCCGACTTCATCCAACAGCTTGTTCGCTTTGTCGATGTCGAATGCGGTCGCGGCGGACTGGTAATCCTCGTGCCACAAGGGGCTCTCCTGGAGCACCGTGTTTTGGCTCGGCTGTGCCAATCCGAAATAGACGACTTGATTAATCTCATCCCGGTCGATCGCGTAGGACAATGCGCGGCGAAAACGCGCGTCTCTTAGCAAGCTCCGCCAGCCGTCATCAGCGACGTTGAGATTTGGAAACAGCGCAATGTGCGAGCCCTTTGCCTCCCGCCACAACAACGTACGGAAACCGCTCTGCCCTTCATTGCGGCGCAGGAACGTAAAGTTGTCAAACCGCAGGTAGCGTGCCTGCAGGTCGGACTCGCCGGTGCCCGCCTTGGCCGGGATCAATTTTCCGCTGGTGATGTTCAGGATGACTCTGTCGATATAAGGCAGCTGCCGGCCCTGCTGATCCACCCGATGGAAGTATGGGTTGCGTTCAAATACGAACCGCTCGGCAGGCGCAGATGTCGTATTGATCCAGGGTTGTAGGTTCGGAAGCTTGATGTTGTCATTCTTGTACATGTTGTCTTGCTTGTTATGCATCGCTGCCCAATTGCGCTGGCCGATTTCCTGGGCCGCCCAGTCGAGCTTGACCTTGTCGGTGTAGCGCGCGTGGAACTTCTTCAGATAATGCGCAGGCCGGTACATATAGAGCGGCGATGCGCCAGCCAGTCTGGGGAGGAAATCCGGGTTGGGTCTCGTCCAGGAATAGCGCACGGTGTGGTCGTCGATCACCTCAAACTTGGGCAGTTCGTCAGCGACCCGTAGCACCGCCGGCGGCCCAACCGGGGATAGCTCACTGTTGTTGGCGATGTCTTCCCAATAGAAACGGAAGTCCTCGGCGGTGAACGGCTGGCCGTCCGACCACCTATGGCCAGGCCGCAGCCGGAACGTGAAAATACGCCCTTCCTCGACCTCGACCTTCTCCAGAATGTCCGGCACGATCTCCAGGTTGCGGTTGAACTTGACCAACCGGGCGTAGCCATAAACGACCATCATCCGCACGTCTTTCGCGCGGGCCATTAGCGTATTGAGCGTGCCGCCGTATTTCCCAACTTGCCGCCCGTCGCCGCTCATCGTTATCACTTTCGGCGAGTTCGGCACGCGAAGTTCAACTGCGGGGATCTGTCCCGAGCTTACACGTGAGGCGAGAAACGGGGGCTCAACATACTCGGCCGCGTTTGCGGCTGTCGTGCTCAGCAGTGCCACGACGGCTATCGTCCACAAAACTCTCGTCATGAGGCCAGTTCCAATAGGTTGACGTTCTCGACGGCGCGAACAAAATGACCCCCGCCCAAATCATGCATGATTGGGCGAGCGGCGCCATTGTCGGTGAAGGGGTGGGGCCAGGCCGCTGGATCCGATGCCTTTTCCCCCATCAAATGATCGAAGTCGAGCGGCGTATCCGGGTTCGGCTCGGGAATCGCGGTCAGTAGCCCGCGCGTGTAGGGGTGGACCGGCCGCTGGAACAAAACGCCGCGCGGGGCAATCTCGACCAGTCTGCCTCGGCACATGACGGCGATTCGGTCGGCGATGTAATCGACGACAGCCAGGTTGTGTGAAATGAAGAGATAGGTAAGTCCAAGCTTAGACTGCAGATCCTTCAGCAGATTGAGAATCTGGGCCTGGATCGAGACATCCAGGGCCGAGACCGGTTCATCACAAATCAAAATATCGGGGCGGAGCGCCAAGGCACGCGCGATCCCTATGCGTTGTCGTTG
>CAZCVU010000101.1:0-7936 GCA_964501745.1 uncultured Flavobacteriales bacterium
ACAATGTGCCAATTGACGTCACTAGAGAGAATTGCTGCCAGTTTCCAAATGACCGTAACTTGGTCAGAAGTGGACTATGAAATGCTGCTTCGCTGAGTTCAGATATTGTCCGTCGTCAGGTTTCTTTGAGACAGAAGGCGACCTGATTAAATAGAGGCGCTGGCTCATCTGGTTTGACATTCTATGCTATGGCTTTGCGATGCTGCAAGCACAGGTGTTCGATGGTCTGTCGTTTAATCCTTTCTCTTTGTAACAGGGTAGTCTGGCCCCGTCCCGAGTAGACCTCAGCAGGCGTGAGGTTCCCCAGACTCTCGTGATTGCGCCGATGGTTGTAGTAGGCGACGAAGGCCTCGAACTGGTTCTCTCTATCCCCTGGTAGATAATAGTTCTCCAACAGGATGCGGTAATTCAGTGTCTGATGCCATCGCTCGATCTTTCCCTGGGTCATGGGGTGATATGGCCAACTACGGACATGTTGCATGTCCTGATCGTTGAGCCAAGTCGCGAGATCGCTGGAGATGTAACTGGAGCCATTGTCCGACAGCCGAGGCCCTCGGGCCAAATTGGTATCCTTGAGCCCTAATGCGTTCGGTACTTGTTCCAGCTTCAGGTCGGCAGCGACCTCCTTGAGAGCCATCGCCTCGCGGCGCAGGCCTTTGACCTCGTCGGACGTCGCCTCACGGGCTGAGTCTCCGGCCAGGCGCTTCTTGCTAGCCTCCAGGATTTCCTTCGACTATCGGTAATTGAGGTTCTGATTAATCCCCTCGCGCCGGCACAACTCAGCAATGCGGTCCTCGCCGTGCAGACCTTCAAGCACATTCATGATCTTCTCTTCTGAAGCAAACCGTCGGCGTATGGCGCGGCGAATATCACGGATAGTCTTCTCAGCGCTATACCTCCTGGTCTCGTCACTTTGTCTCATCTTCGCTCCTCAATGGGCTACGACGAACCAGAAACACTCCCGTATTCAATCAGACCATATTGTCCAACAGGCGCTGACGTCAGACAATGGCTACTACAACTACGATGGCCGGTAGTGCGTTGTCGCGGAGGAAATCGCGGCGCCATATAATCTTGTGTCCGGCATGCGGGTCCTCGATGTCGGCTGCGGCAAGGCCCATCTGCTCTACGAGTTCACGCAAGTGGTGCCGGGGCTCGAGGTGGCCGGCGTCGATATCTCGGCGTACGACATTGCCAACGCCAAGCCGGAGGTCAAACCATTTCTGAAGGTAACTGCTAGAAGGCTGGTCGGAAAGCGGCCGAATTGAAGCGATGGCCAGCCAGTGCATCGACCACTTGCACAAGTTCTAGCTCTTTCCAGCATGGACGACCCAAGTGCAATGCTCGCCCGTAGGAGCGACATAACAAGCTTGACAGGCAAGCGCGCAAAACGGATCTTGATCGTCCCAGTCAAGCGGCTCTGGAGCCGCGAGGCCGGCGGGAGAGACAGCGGGCTTGGTGAAAGGTGTCACCCGGTGTGCGGTAGCGTACAAGAGTTCACCCTCACAATTGATGCCGACTTGGTGAACAGACGCTGTCGGCTGACCGACGCGTTTGGGGAGATCGCCAACCCAAGTGTCGGCTGGCGTTCAGTATGCTCGGTATTCGCGCGGCGTCGTCGCGCCGACAACCAACCGAATAACTCCCGGCAAACCGAAATTCAGAGCACATGCACATCACCGGGCGATCGCTGCCCGGGCAGAAACTCCAACTGGAAATGATACCTCTCTCGGTGCCCGATCTCAGAGGGCGTGAGGCCGAATACTTGGCTGCCTGCGTCCGCGACAACTGGGTCTCGTCTGCGGGGCCGTTCATCGCCGAATTCGAGCAAAAGATTTCGGCACTGGCCGGCCAGCCTCATGCGGTCGCGACCGTAAATGGGACCGCGGCACTAGAGCTTGCCTTAGTCGCGGCCGGTGTGCAGCGGGGCGATCTTGTCGTAGTGCCAGACTGGACGTTCGCTGCGACATCTAATGCGGTCTACCACGCAGGTGCGACACCGCTGTTTGTCGACATTACCGCCGAGAGTTGGACACTCGACCCGGAATTGGTAGAGCAGGCTTTGCAGAAAGGCGGTGATCGGCGGATTTCTACGGTTATCGCGGTTGATGCACTTGGCCATCCGGCGCGGTTCGATGAGCTCGCGGATATATGCGCGCGTCATGGCGCGACATTGATCGAGGACGCAGCGGGCGCTATTGGTGCACGCTACAAGGGGCGTCCGGCAGGCGGTCTCGCGGAGGTTGCGACATTTAGTTTTAATGGAAACAAGACGCTTACCACCGGCGGCGGCGGCATGATCCTGACGGCGAATGCCGAGGTTGCCCGCATTGCACGTCAACTCAGCACGCAGGCCCGATGTGGAGAGAGCTATACGCATGACGCAATCGGGTTTAACTACCGTATGACCAACGTAAACGCGGCAATTGGTCTCGGACAATTGGAGCGCCTGGATGAGATGGTAGCGCGCAAAAGACAGATTGCCGCGAGTTACGATACAATACTCCACGATCGGACAGATCTAGCGCCTATGCCAAGAGCCAGCTGGGTAGAGCACAACTGCTGGCTATATTCAGTTTTATGCGCAGACGAAACTGCTGCGAGTTCGTTGGTCGGCCATATGAAGTCATGCGGCATCGAAGCCCGGGGTTTCTGGCGCTCTCTCTCCGCACAGGAACCCTACGCGGATGCACCTACTCTCCTGAAGAGGGTGTCACGCGCGATAACTGGCCGCGTCGTCTCGTTGCCTTGCTCGAGTTCACTGACTGAGGACGATCAGTCTCAAGTATTGAATGCGTTGGCTGACTGGCGGAGCGGATCGTGAAATTTGTTCTTGTTGGTGCTGGCGGGCATTCGAGAGTTTTGGTCGAATCAATCTACGCTAGCGGTGGAAGTATCGTAGCCTATGTCGACCGCGAACCGGCCGATTGGCTGGAAGCGCCTCAATTCACGGACGATGATCCAAAGAAAGTCCCTGCCGGGCCGATCGTAATCGGCATTGGCGCGGTGAACCCTAAATCGCTGCGACGGCGGCTGGCACTGGTGGATAGCTATCTTGCGGCGGGTCGCGATCTGCCACCAATCATACATCCTGCCGCAACAGTGAGCGCCAGCGCCAATGTCGAAGCGGGTGCTATGATCCTGGCAGGCGCAATAGTGCAACCAGCCTCACATATCGCGCGCGGCGTCATTGTGAACTCCGGGAGCATTGTCGAACACGATTCGAACGTGAGTGCCGGCAGTCATGTGGGTCCCGGTGCGGTTGTCTTGGGCAATTGCGATATCGGAGCGCGCGTGATGGTTGGGGCTGGCGCGGTCGTATTGAACGGCGTGACCGTGCCAAATGACACTCAGGTTCGCGCAGGCGAGCGGTATCCACAATGACGGACTCGCTGATCATCATCGCAGAGGCGGGCGTAAACCATAACGGTGACCTTGGCAGGGCGAAGGAGATGATCTCTGTCGCCGCCGAATCAGGTGCCGACTACGTAAAGTTCCAGGCGTTTCAGGCGGAGAATCTTGTCGCGAAAGGTACTAAGGCCGCTCACTACCAGTTCGAGAATACGAACAACACTGACCAGCTCAAGATACTGCATGATCTGGAGTTGAGTGAGGCCGACTTCGGGTTGCTGGCGGACGAGTGTCGCAAGCAGGGGATAAAATTCCTCTGCACCGCTTTCGAAGTGGACATGATCGAACGCTTGATGGCAATGAGTATGGATCGAATCAAGATCGCCTCCGGGGAGCTGACAAACCGTCCAGCCCTGGTGCGGTTCGCCCAACTTGGACTGCCCATTCTGCTCTCGACCGGCATGGCGACCATGGACGAAGTCGCCGATGCGGTCGCCGTGCTTGCGGAGTCTGGCGCGGCAGAAATCACCCCGCTCCACTGCACATCGATCTATCCGGCGGGCGCCGACACACTAAATCTCCGCGCCATGATAACGATGTCCGAGGTTTTGAAACTGCGAGTCGGCTATTCCGACCACAGTCTCGGTGACTACGCGGCGATTGCGGCGGTGGCGCTTGGAGCGTCAGTCATCGAGAAGCATTTTACATTGGATCGAAGTTTGCCGGGGCCCGACCATCCTGCTTCGCTTGAGCCGGCCGAATTGGCCGCGATGATCGACAAACTGCATAAGACTGCTCTAGCCCTGGGTGATGGTGTGAAGCGCCCGGTTCCCGAAGAGTTGGAAACGGCGTCTTTGGTGCGTCGCAGCTGGCACGCGTCCCGAGATTTGAAGGCGGGTCAGAAACTGACGCAAAGCGACCTCGTTCTGAAACGGCCGGCGGTCGGTCTGGCCCCGTCCGATTGTCCCGTCGGGCACACTCTTTGCAGCGATGTTGGTGTCGGCATGCCGATTGCGCGAGGAAATCTAGCAAGTTAATGACGGTTATTCTGAGCGCTTCCTCGAGCCGCGCCGACATCGGCTCCCTTGCGCCACTCTGGCAAGCTTTGATGCGCGAAGAAGACTGCGCCCTGAGTATTCTTCTAACTGGAATGCATTGCCTCGATTCGAGCTTCGGTTTGGCAGCGGTACCCGACAGCGCCCATGTTCATATCGCAGGTGCCGACATAGGCGGTGAAACAGCGGAATTGGCGGCCAACGCAATGGCCGAGATTACCCGCGCCAGCAGTGAATTTATCGCAGCGTCGTCGCCCGACATTGCGATCCTGATCGGCGATCGGTTGGACATGATTCCGATCGCACTCGCGTTGCTTCCATTCAATATCCCATTTGCGCATATACATGGCGGCGAAATCACCGAGGGAGCAATCGATGATCGGGTGCGCCACGCTCTCACAAAGATGGCGAACCTGCATTTTGTCGCAAACGAGAGCGCTGGCGCTCGCGTTCGCTCGATGGGAGAGGAGGCCTGGCGAATCTATGTCACCGGCGCACCAGGTCTAGATACTTTGAAGGCGACGGAACGCATCGACAAAGGGGAATTCGCGAAAGCGGTCGGAATTTCAAACGTCGATCGCCTTCGCCTCGTCACCGTCCATCCAGAAACCAACAGCCCGAATCCGCTAGCACCGATTGAAGCCGTTCTCGAGGCATTGGACAAGGGTGAAACGCCAACGCTATTTACGGCGCCGAACTCGGATCCAGGTGGTGTCGAATCGCACGACAAAATAGACCAATTCGTCGCGTCGCGTCCCTGGGCCCACTTCCGTCACACGTTGGGTCCGCTGTATTGCAATGCACTGCGTCACGCATCGGTGATGGTTGGTAATTCGTCGAGCGGCCTGATAGAAGCCGGCCTCTTCGGGCTGCCGGTCGTGAATGTCGGTGATCGTCAAGCTGGCCGGGAGCGAGGTGATAATGTGATCGACGTTGCGGCGGACAAGAACTTGATCGGGGAGGCGATTTCAACCGCAATGTCCCGATCCCGCAGCGATCATGGAATGACGCCTTACGGCGATGGCGAAGCCGCGCCGCGGATTGTGGCGGCCTTGCGAAACTTGCCCGAACCGGAGGTTCTTTTACGCAAGCGTTGGTCCGATTCCAGTCAGACTGGGAAACTCCATTCTGTCGGGTCGTGATAATTCGCACAGTCGAAGATTGGAAGCACGTTTTGGAATACACGATAATGGATACGGCATGGTCACGATAGTTGAGAAGGACGGCAAGCGCTGGGGCAAGTACGCCGGCCAGGAATTGCTGGAAATCAAGTATGGCCTACCGGGCGAGGTCAAATTCTGCACTCGCTGCGTGATTTCGAACCAACGGCCGAACTCCGCGGTTGAATTCGCTCATACCAGGGATACGAAGAAGGAAACCATCCACTTCGACGATGACGGCGTCTGCGACGCCTGCCGCTACGCCGAACACAAGGAGACGGATGTCGATTGGCAGGAGCGACGTCATGCTCTAGAGGCGCTTTGCGAGCAATATCGTTCGCGGAATGGATCCTATGACTGCCTTGTTCCCGGCTCCGGCGGAAAAGACTCCGTTTACGCCAGCCATGTCCTGAAGGCCGAGTTCGGAATGACTCCCTTGACCGTGACCTGGGCCCCCCCATCTCTACACCGATGTCGGCTGGCGCAACTTTCAGAATTGGCTCCACAAGGGCGGCTTCGATAACTACCTCTTCACGCCGGACGGCGAGACACATCGCAAGCTGACACAGATTGCCTTCCGAAATCTACTGCACCCATTTCAGCCGTTCATATTCGGGCAGAAGAACTTTGCGCCAAAAATGGCCAGCAAGATGGGCATTCCTTTAGTGTTCTACGGAGAGAATGAAGCCGAATACGGAAATCCAGTTTCAGAGAACGCGTCCGCCCAGCGAGCGACAACTTACTTTGCCACCCAGAACCTCAACAACAGCGAGCTCTATTTCGGTGGTATCCCAATGAGCGAGTTGCCTGCCTATGGCATCTCGCCGGGTCAGATGGACTGCTACATGCCGGGCGATGCTGAATCACTCGAGAAATCGAACATCGCCGTCCACTATCTCGGCTACTATATGCGCTGGACGCCGCAGGAGAACTACTACTATGCCGTTGAGCACACATCCTTTGAGGCCAACACAGAGCGCACCGAAGGGACATATTCGAAATACAACAGCATCGACGACAAGACCGACCCGTATCATTATTGGACAACGCTCGTGAAATTCGGCATCGGACGGGCGACCTACGATGCTGCCCAAGAAATTAGGAACAAACATCTCACACGTGAAGAGGGTGTCGCCCTCGTACATCGTTTCGACGAAGAATTTCCGCGCCGGTATTTCCCGGAGTTCCTCGAATACCTCGGTATGGATGAGGATGAATTCTTTGAGATCGCTGACAGCTTTCGGTCGCCACACCTATGGGAAAAGACCGGAAATAGCTGGAAATTGCGGCACCGTGTTTCCTGAACATATCCGGTCGAGGTACCTGGTATCCTCTGTGAGGCAGGTCGGCCAAAGATGCGAAATCAAACGGTGCGCTCCCGGCCCCTGGTGGCCCTACGGTCTGTGCAGTCTGGCGAAAGGCTAACGTCGACATACGATGCCAACAAAGCCCGTGAACTCTGCGGATGTTCGAATGTCTTACGATCGGGCCGCGGCGAGGGAGCGCTGGTGCATGGCACAAGTGGTGCGGCCGATCTCGTTTCTGCTAACACCGGCATTCCACAACGCGGGTTGGACTGCAAACGGGGTGACGTGGATGCGCGTCCTGAGACATATGCCGGATCCTCTGGCATCGGTGGAACAGTGCAATCACTGATCGACGCCGGTCGAGACATTCAAGCGATCGAAGTCGGTGGCCGCTGGGCGCCGGTTGGCCGCCATAGAATCTTCGCCTCCTTAGTCCTCGGTTCAAAAGCCGATGTGCTAGTCGAGCGGCTCGACGGCTGGCTGCCGCCGATACGGCGGCTTGGTGTTCCTGATGTCTTTCTCCACGATTATGGCGACCAAGATTGGCTGATGGAGGTTTGCGGTCTGCAGCCCAACCACATCGCGGAGACGATAGTGGACACCGTCGGCAAGCTTGTTGCCGCATGAGATTTTCAAAACGACAGCTGGTCCGCGCGTCGGCACCATATCGTCGGCGGCGTGCCACGGCCCGGCAAGGCGGCGTGTTCCAACTTGCATGCGAGACGATGAAGGGTCGACAGCTGGACTGTGAGAGATGCTTGAGGAAATCGATTTCGTAAGCAGGTTGCACACGCGCACCAAGCGCGATTATGTCGGCCGGGTCAATGCGCATGACAAGGCCGAGTGCGCGACGATCGCCAAACAATATGGCGAAGACTATTGGGATGGCGCTCGGCATCATGGCTATGGCAGCTACAGCTACGACGGTCGCTGGCGGGTTGTCGCAGAAGAATTGGCGGCGCACTGTCATCTTGAACCGGGTATGCGGATTCTCGATGTTGGTTGCGGCACGGCCCATCTGCTCTTCGAATTCACGCAGGTGGTGCCGGGGCTCGAGGTGGCC
>CAZCVU010000102.1:0-3476 GCA_964501745.1 uncultured Flavobacteriales bacterium
CCTAAGTGGGCAGTCCGTTGAGCCTTTCCTATCCGCTTCATTCCCAACCGGATTGCTGTAGACTTTTCTCGGGTGATTAATGCGGAGGGACTTGAAAGATGAGTGAAGCCATCGGCTTTATCGGTTTGGGCGTCTTGGGCTCCGCCATGGCCAGTAACTTGGTCAAGGGTGGGTTCACGGTAGTCGGCTTTGACACCGTGGCGGAAAGAATGACGTCGCTTGAGGGCGACGGTGGCCAATCGGCAGTCTCGCCCAAGGACGTTGCCGACCGATCCGACGTCGTGATCCTGTGCCTGCCGACCGCCGATGCTCTGTTCGACGTTGTCGGTGGCAAGGACGGGTTACGGGATGGCGGAAGCAAAGGCCAGATTGTTATTGAGGTCAGCACATTTGCGATCGCCGACAAGGAAAATGCCCGTGCCGAGTTGGCCGCGGCTGGCAAGATTCTTCTCGATTGCCCGGTCAGCGGCAACCGCATATTGGCCCTGAAAAGACAACTGACCGCCTTCGGCAGCGGCGAGGAGGCAGCCTATGCGGCGGTCGAACACATTATCAGTGGGTTTGCACATCGCACTTTCTACGTTGGCGAATTCGGCGCGGGCATGAAGATGAAATTCTGCGGCAATATCCTCAACCTGGTTCATAACAGCGTTGCGGCGGAAGTGATGGTACTGGGCATGAAGGCGGGGTTGGATCCGGAACTGATCCACAAAGTCATCAGCGGCAGCGGTTCCAGTTCTTCCATGTTCGAGGTCCGGGGCGCCCTGATGGTGGAAGAGGACTACGACAAAGAGGGCATGAACTTCTCCACCCCGCTCAAGGATTCTCGGCTGATCAGCGCCCACGCTGCCGATCACCTGTGCCCCATTCCCATCTATCAAGCCGCATTGCAGCCCTATTACGCCGCAGTCGCCCAGGGCCACCATGACGAGGATGCATCTTCGGTGTGTGCGGCGATGGAACTGGCCGCCAACCACACCAGAAGTCACGGCAAAAAGAAAAGGCAGGGCTGAGCTGGTGAGTTCCATCGCAATTGAGTTCGGCGGCTATCAGCCACCGGCCTCCATCCACAACAGGGCGGCGGAATTCTTTTGTCAGCATCTAGCTGGCGAACTTGGCGATGAGGTCCGGCTTAGCCTCGACGGCAACATCATGGAGTCAGGGCACAATGCTGCCGATCTGTTAACCATGGTCGAGGGCGGCAAGAAGAGCCTGTGTTACTTCTCAACCAGCTACCTGGTCGATCGGGTGCCCGAATTCGCGCTGTTCGATTTGCCGTTCCTGATCCGTGACCGTGAACAGGCCTATGCGGCGCTGGACGGGCCACTTGGGCATATGCTCGCGGACCAGCTGGCGGCAAGTTCGGGCTTCAAACTGCTGGGTCTTTGGGACAACGGTTTTCGCCACTTCACCAACCGACTCAGGCCGATCCAAAAGCCGGAGGACTGTAAAGACTTACGCATCCGCACGCTGTTCAACAGCTTGCACGGTGAAGTCTTCCGGCTGTTGGGTTTCGAGCCAATCGAGCTCGATGTAAAAGACCTGATTGCCAGTGTCCTTGGCGAATCCATCGACGCCCAGGAAAACCCGCTCACCAACACCTACAACTTCGGCATCCACAAACATCACCGCCATATCACCCTGTCCGGCCACTTCTTCGGCGTCGCCGGTTTCCTCTGTCACAACGACAGCTATCAATGCTGGCCCGCCCATGTCCAGCACGCCGCTATTGAGGCCGCCAGCGCGGCAACGGCCTATCAGCGCGGCCTCGCCGCTGTAGAAGACGCAGAGATACTGCCGTTATTAGAACAAGCAGATATGGAGATCGTGCGCCTCAGCGATGCCGAGCGGGGTCTATTTGTTGATGCCGTCACACCGATTATCAATGACCAGCGCGGCAAGCTCGCTGACGACCTGCTTGATCAGCTCGGCTGAACTGAAAACCCGGAGCCGATAACGAAAGCCAGTGGAGGAACCGAAATGGCCGTACTTAGTTATGTCGAGAACGATACGGGCTCGGAGGAAGCGCAAGTCCTCTTCAAGCACACTGAGGTCTTACTCGGGCGGGTCTCCAACGCCATGCGGGTCGCCGCGCATTCGCCGAAACTCGCGCAGTCCTTGCTGGGGTTCATGTTGGCCGCCATTCGCCAGGAGATCTCCGGCGTCTTGGATATGCGTATAAAGACGCTCGTCATCCTCAAGACCTCCATGCTGAATGGGTGTGACTACTGTATCGGGCACAACTCGGCGCTCGGCGGCTCACTCGGATTCGAGGAGGACGAAATCAAGGCGAACGAAGGCGATTTCCGGCTAGAGGCCGACCTTCCTAGGTAGTTCTCAGGATACCCGCTTTCGAGCGTAAAGCGGTCACCCGATGCCGCCCCCGAGATCGATGCGAGTCAGGGCTCGGAAAACGAACATCTGATCGGCATCCGCCGCATACCGCGTCACTTCAGGTCGATCGATAACTCGCGCTCTATGACTGTCAAATCACGCATGGCATTGGCCCCGTTTGGCATATCGATTCCATCGGTTTCAACGGCCCATTGGAATGACAATTCGGTTTCGGGTATCGTGATCTGACAACCACCGGTTCGGCCGATATGCCCAGTGAAGTGAATCAACCGCCTTCAATGGAAGGCGGCGCAGCAGGCGGCAAGGAGCAGGCTTCGGCCGAACTCCAAAAAATTCTCGCCGACCTAAAGGGGGGCGAAGGTGACGCAGACCGACAGACGTTGATCAACAACCTTCTCGCCGCCTCTTTCGAACGTCAAATCGAATTGTCAGAGACCGAGGCCGAGCACGTCTACACCATCATCGAAGCTCTAATCTCTGACGTCGACAAAAGCATACGTACAAAGATCGCCGAACACCTGTCCGTACGGGATGACGCCCCGAATGACCTTCTTATGCGCCTAGCCGGGGACGAGATCGAAGTCGCCTATCCGGTGCTATCGCATAGCGATCTTCTGAACGACAAAGATCTACTGCAGCTCGTTATTGAAAAGGCTCGTGAACATCAGATAGCGATTTCGACGCGTATGAAAGTCGGCGCGACTGTAAGCGAGGCCCTGGTCGCCACCAAAGATCCGAGCGTCGTTGCGTCGTTGCTTGAAAACGAGCGTGCGGAGTTGAACACATCGACGATGGATCAACTGGTTGGTATGTGCCGCGATGTTGCAGAAATCAGGGCGCCCGTTGTGGCCCGACATGACCTGCCACCTGCACATGCAGCAAAACTCCACGTTTGGGTTAGCGACTCGCTGCGGGAACAATTGGTGGACCGCTTCGAATTCGAACCGAACATTCTGGAAGCGGCAATTAGCGAAGCATTCCTTGATACGATGGCGACAGCGGCACACGTGGGCAGAAGCGAATTCGAACCGCGGACAATTCCGCGTGAAGAGGAATTGGAAAGGGAATCAAAGGTACTGCTTGGGTTCTTAAGAAGTGGTGTAAAGCGAAGATTTGAACAG
>CAZCVU010000102.1:3486-4700 GCA_964501745.1 uncultured Flavobacteriales bacterium
CGACAAGACGGGTACTTTATGGAATGGGCATGGAGGGACTTGCCTGCGCCTGTAGGGATATCGGCTTTGCCGAGAATGTGTTCAGCCGACTGTTGTGGCACCTACATGGCAGCGGAACGCTCGCCATGTTCAGCCTCAATCCCAAGCACAAGGAAGCGCTGAGCTACTATCAATCGATCGACGCCAGTCAGGCAGATAGCGTAATGCAATCGCTGCGCGCGGCACCGCCCGGCAACCCTGCCGATTGACCACAAATCACACCGTGGCCCCTTTCGCCTGCGTTGTCATATGTATCTCAGGCATGACGTCCAGTAGCGGGCCGACCTCTTCCATATAGGCCGCAAACCAGTCCGACCTGGCGTTCTCGTCGAGCTCTGCCGGATCGTTGTAGACCTCGAACAAATGGATCGTATCCGGATCGTTGTTGTCGTAGCAGAAGACATACAATTCCTATGCAGTGTTCGCCTCCGCGCGCACCTTCAAATGCCGCTCCCAGAGGTTCCGGACCTCGTCCCGCTTACCGGATTTCGTTTTCGTTTTGATAAACAGTGCGACTTTCGCCATGATCCTCTCCCCCAAGAGAAGCACCCATGTTAACCGTCCCCCAATCCTGACAGAAAACTATTCAGCGATTGTCGCTTATCCGACCCGTGGTAGATTAAGCTCATGGCATCCTTCATTTCACGCATCGTCAGCGCCCTGACCGGGCGAAGCGCAGAAGCTGCAGCGCCGCAACGCGGAGAACCTGTCTCTTATGAAGGTTTTGTTATTCAAGCCGCGCCGATTCGGGAAGGAAATCAGTGGCGGCTGTGCGGCGTGATTGTCAAACAAGGTGACGCGGGCGACCTGGAGCGCACATTCACGCGCGCCGATACCTTCTCCAGCCGCGAGGAAGCCGAGTCTTTCGCGGTTCGCAAGGGCAAACAAATCATAGACGAGCAAGGCGCTAAGCTGTTTGCCGATGGCGAGGAACAAGGCCGCGCCTGACGTCTGGGTGCTAATTGTCTAGACGAAGAGCCGGTGCCAGTGCACACGCTCCTATGTTCCCGACAGCGCCTGCGACGATCGGCCGCAATTCCAGAGTGACACGTTGTCGCCGTCCGGCGCTTCCGTTACCGTGGCCGCCTCCGTTTTTGAGTCCGTCGCGACCGTTGCAACAATTCCAGTTACCAGCACGTGGATTAACCGCATGGCCGAGGGTGAACGAAGCGATA
>CAZCVU010000102.1:4710-7911 GCA_964501745.1 uncultured Flavobacteriales bacterium
ACCGGTGGTCGTGGCCCGTGCCGGAGTGGATATCGTGGCCGTGGCGTGCCTCAATCGGGATTGTACTTTCATATCCCGTGATGGGGATGTCCTTCATATTTCTGGCGGGCATCATGTTCTGGGGCGCATTCAACTGGAGTCTGGAGGTAACCAATACGGAGCAGTTCTGCATCTCCTGTCACGTGATGCGAGACAACGTCTTCGAGCAATACAGGAAGACCATCCACGCCGCGAACCGTACCGGTGTTCGCGCGTCCTGTCCCGACTGCCATGTGCCCCGGGTTTGGATCCACAAAGTCGCGCGAAAAGTAAACGCCACCAACGAGCTGTTCCATTGGCTGGCAGGATCGATCAACACACCGGAGAAGTTCGAGGCTAAACGGCTTGAGCTAGCGCGCCATGTCTGGGACAGCATGGCATCGACCAACTCTCGCGAGTGCCGGAACTGCCACGAATTCGATGCCATGAGTGCCGAACAGCAGACCTCCAAGACCTACCTGATGCACGGATTGGCCGAAAAATGGGGAACCACATGCATCCAGTGCCACCAGGGAATCGTTCACTCCCTGCCCGCCGGATTTGACCGGGAAGCGGTGATGGATGGGCTGCATGATCGGATGGAAAAGGAAAAAATGGACTGCCGTGCCTGTCATGAGGATATGGTGAGGCCGCCAGCCGGCCAAGAGTGGTAGCGAAAATGCGGACCCATGTCATAGAAGCCTCACCCGGCCCCCTCTACGGTCAACCTGCAATCGCCAGTTTGATGGCAGGAAAGCGTATGGATTCAACGATTTGGTCTGTCCCAGCAACACTCCTCCGGTGGCCGGGTTTGCCGATGGCAACAGTCGCGACGGGTGAATGATGGCGGGACAGGGAGGGCACCACATGTTTGCTCACAAGTTTTGGACTTTAGGGCTCAGCGGGCTGGTCTTGCTCGCTTTCGGCAGCGTAAGTCTTGCCCAGACATCAACGCCAGCCACGCTGAAGCTGGGCGAGGACCTGTTCAAGGAGAACTGCGAGGTCTGCCATCAAGCCGACGCTATCGGCAAGCCTGGATTGGCACCGTCGTTGACCAATCCAGAGCTCTTAAGCATCTCTTCGGATACCTTTTTGATGGCTACTATCCGTGATGGCCGCGAAGACACCAGCATGGTGCCATTTGCGCACCTGGGACGGGCAAACGTCCGCGCCATCGTTGCTTTTCTTCGCTCACACGAAAAACTTCCGTATCGGGCTGACGAAGTAGACAGCCAACCCGACGCACGCGGCGATCCGCGCCTTGGCCAGCAATGGTACAACAACATTTGCTCGACCTGTCACGGCGTCAGCGGTGACGGCTATGAAGCGGGCGGCACGGGTACGGCCATCGGCCTGCCGGGATTCTTGAGCAAGGCGTCCGACGGTTTCATCCGCGAAACGATCAGAGATGGCCGCTCCAACACCCGAATGCTCGCTTTCCAGGGTGCGCACGGCCTGTCGGATCTCTCCGATCGGGAGATCGACGACATCATTGTTTACCTGCGCGGTCTAGCGACGGAATAGGAGACGAACCCATGCATCGCATCAAAAACAAGTTTTCGCGCCGAGATTTTGTCAAGACCGGGGCATTCGTCACCGCATCCGCTGCGGGAGCCGGGCTTATGGTCGGCGCAAATCCCGAACTGGAAATTGCCGGCGCGCAGGCGGCTGAAGACGAAGAAGGACGCACAACAGCACTCGCTCAGTGCCCCTATTGTGGCGTCGGCTGCGGTACCATTATCCAGGTCGAAAACGGCAAGATCGTCTCCATGCGGCCTGACAAAGATCATCCGACCAACTACGGCCTGCAATGTATCAAAGGCCTGACTGCCGCCGAGCCCATGTACGTCGACCGCATGGAGGGCGATTCCTACGTGCGCAAGGACGTCTGGGCCGAGTGGAACAAGGCGAACCACGGCGATTTGGAGTTCGTGTCCAAGACCAAGGGCTCGTTCGACGAGGAACATTTCGTGCGCGTGCCTTATGACAAGGCCTCCGAAATGGTCGACCACAAAGTCGCCCATCTGGTCAAGACCTACGGCGGCAACTCGATCGGTCTCTATGGTTCGGGCCAGCTCACCATGGAAGGCCAGTATTTGGAGAACCTCTTCATGAAGGGCGTCCTCGGCTCCAACACTATCGAGGCCAATGCCCGTATGTGCATGACATCAGCGGTCACCGGCTATTTCGCCACCCTGGGGTCGGACACGCCGCCGCTAGCCTACGAGGACATCGAGCTCTCCGACATGATCATGCATTTCGGCCACAATGCGCGCGAAGCCCATCCAATCATTTTTTGGCGCGCCGCTGATCACAAGAAGAAGAGCGGCATCCCGACCGTGATCGTCGATCCCAGGCGAACCGGAACCGTGATGGGCTACGAGGACATCAATCCTGACAACACCGTCCACGTACCGATTCTGAACGGCGACATCAGTTTCCTGAACGCCATCGCCCACGTCCTGTTGAAGGACCATGACGACGTGATCGACTGGAACTTCGTCAAGGAACATGCCACCGGCTGGCAAACCTATGTCGACGGCGTACTCAAGGACTACAGCCCTGAGCAGGTTCAGGACCGCATGGGCGGGCCAAATCACGACGTGTCACCTGCCCTGATCCGCCGTGTCGCCGGCATGTTCGCCGACGCCACCCGTAAGCGTTTGGCCCGTGCCAAGGGTACGCAGGTGGGCGGTTACGGCGGCGTCATCATCATGTGGGGCATCGGCTACAACCAACATATCCACGGCCAGCACAACGTCATCTCGATCATCAATCTGCTGACGCTGACCGGCAATTTGGCCAAGCCGGGGTGCGGTCCTTTCTCGATGACGGGCCAGCCCAACGCCATGGGCGAGCGCTTCACTGGTGGCCTGACGGGGCGCCTGCCCTTCAACATGCCGTTGAACAATGACGCGCATCGCAAAAAGATGGCCGCGGCCTGGCGGGTGCCGGAGAAGAACCTGGTCACCGCCATGAACTCGAAGAATCCGGGATATGCGGTGGGTATGATGGAACGTGCGCTGAAGGACGATGTCAAAGCGTTCTTTTTCGTTTACGCCACCCACATCGACCTGCCCGACCAGTACAACCTGGTGCGCCCGGCGATCACCAAGACCTTCAACGTGGTGCAGGAGATCTACCGGCACGCGCCCAACAACCTCTATGCCGACGTGATCTTCC
>CAZCVU010000103.1:0-7872 GCA_964501745.1 uncultured Flavobacteriales bacterium
CGCACACGGTTCTATCTCGCCGACATGCTGTTGGGATTCCTCGAACGTGACTATCGCCGTGTCGCTGCAGTGCATTTTGCGGCCGGCTATGTACCTCCCAACAAGTCGCTGGACGCCTTCATGCAGGCCTGCCGGTCGATCGGCGAGCCTATCTTCGGTAAACAAATGCACGAAATCTCGATCGCCAAGCTGCTCGGACAGCTATTCCGCGTTACCGAAAAATTCGAGATGCAAACGCAACCACAGCTTCTACTGCTTCAGAAGACCATGCTGGTTGCGGAAGGGGTTGGCCGCCGGCTGGATCCCTCGTCGAATATGTGGGTTCTTGCGCAGCCGATGATCGAGGCCTGGATGCTCGAGAATCGAGGACCCGAGGCCCGGGTTCGTGAAGTTGTTGACGAAACGGTGTCCGGTATCGAGCGGTTGCCGTCGGTTATGGTTAAGACCGAGTCGGTAATCGACATGCTGAGCGACGGTGGTCTGCGGCTCCATCCGGAGTCGCTGCGGGCGTTGAGCGATAAGGACTCTCGACGTGGTCCCGGTTGGTTATTTCTCCTGGCGTTAATGATGTTTCTCGTCGGAGTAATTGTCGTCTTTACGAGCCAATAGTGCCGGCAACGGGAGCGCGGGCGGTCGCAATGGGCTGAGATTGGTGCGTGAGTTCACGGCCGCGAAGATGCATGTCGCTTGCCGCTAGGTTGGCGTCGGCGTACGTTATGTGCAGTTGCAAGGCTGTGAATTGAACCGTGGTCTAAGGAGTTTCCGCGTGGCCAGCGACAGACGCATTCTACTGATCATCTCTGGAGGCATCGCCGCTTACAAATGCCTCGAACTGATACGCCGCTTGGGCGAGCGCGGCGTGCGGGTCCGCTGCGTGCTCACCGCCGGCGGCGCTCAATTTGTGACACCGTTGTCGCTGGCGGCGCTCAGCGAGGACGCGGTGTACAGTGATCTGTTCTCGCTCACAGAAGAATCGCAAATGGGCCATATTGAGCTTTCACGCGACGCCGATCTGTTGGTCGTGGCGCCGGCAAGCGCCGACATTCTGGCCCGCATGGCTGCCGGTCTGTCCGACGATTTGGCCGCGACTATATTGCTCGCGACCGACAAGCCGGTCCTCGTGGTGCCGGCGATGAATGTTCGAATGTGGGAGCACCCGGCGACGCAAGCAAACATAAAGACGCTTGAGGCGAGGGGTGTTGAACGCATTGGTCCGGAAGTCGGCGAGATGGCCTGCGGCGAACACGGACCGGGCCGTATGGCGGAGGTATCGGCGATCGTCGCGGCGATCGAGCGCCATTTGGACGCTGACGCGAGCGTCGTGAGAGGGCCGTTGGCCGGCCGAAATGCACTGGTCACCAGCGGGCCGACGCGGGAGCCAATCGATCCCGTCCGGTTTATCGCAAATCGCTCGTCGGGCAAGCAGGGTCATGCCATAGCCGCGGCGTTGTCGCGCCTCGGCGCGCAGACAACATTGGTGAGCGGACCGACCACGCTTGTCGATCCGGCTGCCGTGAATGTAATCCATGTGGAAACCGCGGACGAAATGCTGGAGGCCTGCGAGGCCTCGCTGCCGGTCGACGTTGCCGTTTGCACCGCGGCGGTTGCGGACTGGCGCGTCGCAGAGACAGCCGCCAACAAGCTCAAGAAGAACGGTGGCCCGGCAACGCTCGCTTTGACGGAGAATCCGGACATCTTGCTGACGCTGGCGCAAGCCGGGAATATGAAGCCCGAACTCCTTATTGGCTTCGCCGCCGAGACCGAAGATCTGATTGCGCGGGCAAGAGAGAAGCGATCGAAGAAGGGTTGTGACTGGATAATTGCAAATGATGTATCGACTGCAGCGGATACGTTTGACGGCGATTACAACATGGTCCACTGGATCGATGGGGAGCATGTAGAGGACTGGCCAAGAATGACTAAAGACGAAGTGGCGATGCGACTTGCTACACGCGTCGCGGAGCATTTTGCAAGCGTATCATGAGCGCTGTAGAGGTAGCGGTCATTCGGTTGGAGAGCGGCGCCGATCTGCCTCTGCCGGCCTACGCGACGGCGGATAGTGCTGGCATCGATTTGCTGGCGGCGGTCGAGGCAGATGTTACGATTGAACCAGGAGGCCGCGCGTTGGTGCCGACTGGCCTTGCCATTGCGCTGCCGGTCGGATTCGAAGCCCAGGTCAGGCCGCGGTCCGGTTTGGCGTTTGAGGACGGTGTTACGGTTCTCAACAGTCCGGGCACGATCGACGCCGATTATCGCGGTGAGGTCGGTGTGATTCTCGCAAACCTGGGTGATCGGCCATTTCGGATACACCGAGGTTCGCGCATCGCCCAGCTTGTTGTCGCGCCGGTCGCTCGATTGACCTGGTCTGAGGTTGCCGAACTGCCAGCCAGCGACCGCGGATCCGGTGGGTTCGGTTCGACCGGACATGGCGTAGGGTGAGGGCAGTATGCTGCGGCTGACAAAACGACTGATGCTGGCGATCGAGGCGGTCGTCGATATCGCTTACAATGCGTCTGAATTACCTGTGCAAAGCCGCGATATCGCTCAGCGTCAGGACATATCCAAGCGCTATCTCGAACCCGTACTCCAGCAGCTCGTTCATGCCGACATTCTGACCGGCGTGAGAGGTCCGCACGGCGGCTATCGCCTGTCGCGATCGCGCCGCCGCATTTCGCTCGGCGAAATCACCCGTGTGGTGGCGACATTGGAAGGCACGACCGACCCGCTTGATGAGGCCGCGCGGTCGGATCTTGGCCAGGCGGTGCTGCGTCCTTTGTGGCAGGAACTCAACGACACCGCGATCAGGCGGCTCGAGAGCATCAGCATCGATGAAATCTGCCGCCGCGCACGTTCAGCTGACGTTGAGCCACCCGAGGCGCCACAGTTCGATTTCATGCGCTGAAATATGCAGGACAGGCGCCGTCGCCGAACGCGGCTACTGACGGTGCAAACATCGGATTAAGTGCAAGACATGGACATCACCGACGAACAGCTCGCCCGCTATGCACGTCACATCATTCTTGACGAGGTCGGCGAAGAGGGTCAGCTCCGGTTGCTGCAGTCGAAGGTTCTGGTGGTCGGCGCAGGTGGCTTGGGGTCGCCTCTGTTGATGTATCTTGCGGCGGCCGGGGTCGGCACTCTTGGGATCGTCGATCATGACATCATCGACATCACAAATCTGCAGCGCCAGATTGTCCATAAGACAGACGATGTGGGTCTGTCCAAAGTCGCGAGTGCAGCCGACGCGGTGTTCGACATCAATCCGGAGGTCAATGTCATTACGCATCGCACCCGGCTTTCTCCCGACAACGTTGCAGAAATCGTTGGCGACTACGACCTTGTCGCTGATGGTAGTGACAACTTTCCAACCCGCTATCTGGTGAATGACGCCTGTTTCTTTGCCGGTCGCCCGCTGGTTTCCGCGGCGGTGCTGAGGTTCGAAGGTCAGGCTTCCACGTTCTTCGCCTACAAGGGAGGGGATAATCCGTGCTATCGCTGCCTGTTTCCAGTGCCGCCGCAGCCCGATCTGGTGCCGCGCTGTGAACAGGTCGGAATCTTCGGGTCACTGGCGGGCGTAATGGGATCGATTCAGTCGACGGAAGTGCTCAAACATTTACTCGGGCTGGGCGATAGCCTGTCCGGCAAGCTCTTGATCTATGATGCCCTTAACACCACCTTCCGCAAGGTTTCTGTGAAGCCCGATGCCAACTGTGCCCTATGTGGTGAGCATCCGACGATTTCTGCCGACACGATGGCGCTGGCAGTTTGACCTGCGCACGAGTGGTCACCTAGGTATATGCTTCATCACATAGGTTTACCGTCAATAGTCCGTTCATGATCACGAGATCGCGTTCCATATCCTTGATATTTGTGCTGTTTGCTGCGGCGGTTTTTTTGGGCTTGTTCGGCCGGACATCGGATGCGCAGGATGCCGGCGCGGTGCCGCGCTACGTGTCGCTGCGAGCCGATGAGGTCAATGTTCGCACCGGACCCGGCGTCCGCTATCCGGTTAAGTGGGTCTTCGTGCGCAAGTTCATGCCAGTCGAGGTGATCGCTGATTACGATACCTGGCGCAAAATCCGAGACTGGGAGGGTGCCGAAGGCTGGGTTCACCGCGCCATGCTGTCGAATAAGCGGCACGTGATCACGGTTGGCGGATTGAGCACGATGCGCCAAAGCCCGACCGAGGAGTCGCGTGCCGTCGCCAAGCTCGACGATGGCGTGGTTGCCGAAATCAAGGAATGCGAGCTCGCCTGGTGCAAGTTGTCGGTCGGCGGATATGAGGGCTGGCTGAAGCGAGCATCGCTGTGGGGACTGAAGCGTGGTGAGGTCGTTAGGTAGTCTGGTGAAGCAGTCACAACTGCGACTCAACTGAGCAGCCTAACGTCTTGAAATGAAGTTGCTTTTCTCAATGCCAATGCAACGGCACTCGGGATAAATTTAGCGAAGATCTTAGATCTGGTTGCAAGGCGAGACGGTAACACTTTCTTATCGCTTCCACTTCCGGTTTTTCCACAGGAACAACCCTGCCGAAAGGTGAATATCAGTGCTGCCGATAAGGTCCGCCTATATAGCTCTGACTAAGCAAAGTCAGCCGCTAGAGCGTCCCGCATGTCCTCGGGCATGACGGCCATGTGCCCGTAGCTTGGATGATTGAATCCGACGGTGATTTCAGCGCCTGGTGTACGAAACCCGACAATCTGTCGGGCCGCAAACGGAAAATGGATGAACTGAACGGACGACGCTTTGCCTGCTGCGGTCGTGCGGTCGAGGTCGGCCTCGGAAACGCCCTGAATCGTCTCGCCTCCCAGCTTGAGAAACATGGCTTCCTCAACGCCGCCCAGGGTCGCGAGCACGGCTTGGCGTAGCGTTGGCTCGACGATCTCGAACATGACCGTACAGACCAGCTCGTTTCCATTTGGGACGAGCGGGTTATAGGCAGTAAGTTCATCGGCAATCTGTTCGTCACCGCCTTTCTCGATGCGCAGCATTTCGTGGATCTGCCACCACATTGTCTCATAGCATTCGAAATTGCAGGTTGCGTGCGGACCGACCTGCAAGCGGCGACGCTTCTTCAGCGCTACGATCTCCGCGCGCCGGTTGTCACGAATACTCTCAAATTCGACGGGGGTCAGTAACTCAGCGCGTGTGATTTCGGTCTTTAGGGTCATCTTGTGCGTCTCATTTAGGCTTCACCACCGCTCTCGCCGGCGAGGCCATAGGCCCGCGCGAACAAGATGATCGGATGCGCGGCCGTTTGGATATCACTGTGCCCATCGGCGATACTCTCGATGCCCTGCTTGATGTGCATCCCGGCAAGCGGGCATTCCGAAACGAGATAGCGATTCCCAGCGCCTGCAGCGTCACGAGCGACAGGCTTTCCGACTTTCAGGGCGACGTCGAAGTTCTCCTTCAGCACGCCCCACGATCCGCCATGCCCCGAGCAACGCTCGATGACGGACATCTCGGCATCAGGAACCAGCCGCATCAATTCGGCGCCCTTCTGACCCATGTTTTGGGCTCGCGCGTGACAGGCGATATGGAGTGTGACGCCTCTATCGAGCGGCTTTAGACCCTCCGCAAGCCCCGGCTCGCGGGCAATCGCTACGACATATTCAGAAATATCGAAGGTCGACTGAGCGAGCGTTTTGACATTCTCGTCGTTCGGTAGCAGGAGCGGCAATTCGAACTTGAGCATCAGGCCACAGGATGGGACGAGCGCGATGACGTCGTGCCCGCTGTCGATCCACCGCCTTAGTTCCTGCGCGATCATTCGACCTTGCTCGGCAACCCGCGCCAAATCGCCGTTCTCCAGCTGCGGCATTCCACAGCAGCCTGGATAAACGACTTCGGTTTCCACGCCGTTATGTGCCAGCACGGCGCGAGCGGCCTGGCCAATTTCGGGATTGTTGTAGTTTGCAAAGCAAGTGGCATAGATCACTGCCTTGCGGCCAAACGCGGGAGCCTCGCGGTTTACCTCCGGCGCCGCTTTCTCGGCCGTACGCCGCAATGTCTGGCCATGATAGCAGGGTAGCTCTGCGTTGCGATGAACGCCCGCGACCTTTTCAAGAACCGCCCGTGTCATAACGTTTCGCCGGCTCGATCCCCAATTGGCCAATGCAGGCAGGCCGCTGGCGAGCTTACCGTTGCGATCGGTTTCGGTAAGTTGGCGCCGCAGGAACGGCGGCTTCTTGTCGCGAAACTCGGCGGCTCGATAACGCAGCATCAAATGCGGAAAATCGAGATCAAACTCGTGTGGCGGCACGTAAGGACATTTCGTCAAGAAGCACATATCGCACAACGTGCATGCGTCGACGACCGGCTTGAACGCCGAACTGGCTACCGTGTCCAGCTCGCCACTTTCAGATTCGTCGATTAGATCGAACAGCCTCGGAAAGCTGTCGCACAGATTGAAGCAACGCCGGCAGCCGTGACAAATATCGAAGACACGGCGTAACTCAGTGTCGATCACCTCGGGGTTGCCGAAATCCGGCTCCTCCCACGCACTCGGGTGGCGCACCGGCGCCTCCAGACTTCCCTCTCTCATTCCGGTTCTGCCTTCTGCAGCAAACCGCGTCGCCCCGATTTGCCGTCCCGTACGTCCCCAAGGCCAGCCTAATCAAGGGCGCGATCTGCTGCGCAGCGTATCGTGCCACGCAGCGTTATTCGGCTCGCGTTGAATTTGCTCTATTGATCGAGCGAATCAAGCGCCCTCTGGAATCGGCCCGCATGACTTCTTTCGGCCTTCGCCAAGGTCTCGAACCAATCGGCAATCTCGTCGAAACCTTCGTCGCGGGCGGATTTCGCCATTCCCGGATACATATCGGTATATTCGTGGGTTTCGCCCGCAATAGCCGCCTTCAGATTGTCCGATGTCTTGCCGATTGGCTCACCGGTTGCTGGATCGCCGGTCTCTTCGAGATACTCGAGATGGCCGTGTGCATGACCGGTTTCACCTTCAGCGGTCGAGCGGAATACGGCTGAGACATCGTTGTATCCCTCGACGTCGGCCTTTTGCGCGAAATACAGGTAACGGCGGTTTGCCTGGCTCTCGCCGGCAAATGCGTCTTTTAGGTTCTGTTCGGTTTGAGTCCCTTTTAAGGACGGCATAGATACCTCCTACTCATAACGTTGGCCAATTCCCCTATCGAAGTTGCTATAGCAACGCGCCCGAATAGGGAAGCGTTACCCGCATCTGCGAATATGGGAAACGGTGATAACCGAGTCAATAAATTAGAAGCATTCCAAACAAAAAAATATCTGTTTGAGACCACGAAGTGATTTAGAACCTAACCATCTTCTTCACGGATCTGGACGATGATATCGATCCGGCTGATTTGAGCTCCGTTCGGCGTTGGTGGAAGGCTCCTTACGCTGAGTTCCGCACTTGTTATGTCAGTCAGCTCGCCGCGGTCGACATTGAAGAAATGATGATGGTCAGACGTGTTGGTATCAAAATAGGAGCGTCCTGGCTCGACAACGAGCTCACGCAACAGCCCTGCGTTCGTAAATTGGTGCAGTGTGTTGTAGACCGTCGCCAGCGACACTTTGACTTTGGCGGCCAAGGCTTCGCCATGCAGCTGCTCGGCCGTCAAGTGCCGATGCTGTCCTTCCAAGAGCAGCCGCGCCAGCGCCAGACGCTGCTGCGTCGGCCGGAGATTTGCGCCTTTCAGCAGGCGAAGCGCTTTGGTGTAGGGCCGAATCGTCTCCATACCCTTCAATATGGCGTTCCCGGAACCGCTGTAAAGCATAAATAGCGAGGACATTCATATCGCCTGCAACGATATATCCGAGCTTTTGGAACACCTAAAATCTACATCAGGGTGCCTGCGCCGGCGGATTCACGTGCCGCGGGACGGAGAAAGATCCAAT
>CAZCVU010000104.1:0-7821 GCA_964501745.1 uncultured Flavobacteriales bacterium
CGCATCCCACTTGTTTGCGACCACGACACAGGCCCGGCCGCGGCGCTCGACAAGGGCGCCGATGCGGGCGTCCTGGTCGGCGATCGATCGGGTTGTGTCGAGCACCAGGATCGCGACGTGACTGCGCTCGATAGAGCGTACCGCGCGGCTGACCGAGTATTGTTCGACCGACTCGATGATTCGCGACCGCCTACGCAGGCCCGCGGTGTCGATCAGCGTGAAGATCTCGCCGTCGTGTTCGAATTCGACGTCGATGGCGTCGCGGGTCGTCCCGGGCATGTTGCTCACCAGGACGCGATCGGTGCCGAGCATGCTGTTGATGAGGGTCGACTTGCCGACGTTGGGTCGACCGACCACCGAGATGCGAATTCGCTCGACGTGACCGCCTCGTTGGGCGCGCAGTGAAAGGAGCTCCTCGTCGTCTTCGCCGTCTTCGTCGACCACCAATTTGCCGGCGTCGCCGAGCGCGTCGTTCAACGCTTCGAGGAGATCGAGGACGCCGCGGTTGTGTTCCGCCGAGATCGGAAAGACCCGGTCGACTCCCAGACCGTAGAACTCCATGGCCTGGTTTTCCAACTCGACGCTGTCACATTTGTTGATCGCGCACATCACCGGCTTGTTCGATTGGCGCATCAGGCCGGCGATCTCCTCGTCGGCTGGCACCACGCCATCACGGACGCTGCACATCCACACGATGGCGTCGGCTTCCTGCATGGCGAGCGTGGCCTGTTTACGCATCAGCGCGAGGATGCCGTCGCGCTCATCGACGACAAAGCCGCCGGTGTCGACCAGCGCAAAGCGGTGGTTGAAGCGTTCGAACTCGGCATATTGTCGGTCGCGTGTGACCCCGGGCAGGTCCTCGACGATCGCCCGGCGTTCGCCGACCAGTCGGTTGAACAGGGTCGACTTGCCGACATTGGGTCGACCGACCAACGCGATCAGCTGTTTTGGGCGACTTGGCCGGGAAGCGGGCCATAACCTCGTCCCGGAGCCTCCCGATAGAATCACCGGCGTAATTCTTGGCGCTTTCGACATCTGGATTAGCTAGCCTAATTCAGGCCGGCTGCCAATTCCACGAATGCTGTCCAGAACTCGCAGTGACGCGAAAATTGATCGACGTCATGGCGAAAACGCGCACAGACCGTTTAATCAGCCAACCGGCACGGTCGAGCCCTGAAATACGAGGAGCCCCCCGATGACGCTCAAAAGCCTGCTGGTATACGTGGACGATGCCAAGAGTAGCCTGCGTCGAGTTGATCTGGCGCTTTCCGTGGCCCGAAATCACGACGCCCATCTTACCGGCATTGGCATCCTGGCGCCGCCGACACCCCCTGCCTACAGTTCTGCCGAGTTGTCTCCAGAACTGTTGCAGAGGCTTGTCAACGAATCCCGTGAACGTCTCGACGCGGCTGAAACAGTATTTCGTGATGCCGTAAAGCGAGTCGGATGGGAAGCGCGCAGCGACTGGCAGAAGGACAGAGGATTCGTTGCGGATCTTCTTGGATTGCATGCGCGCTACGCCGACCTGACGATCATAGATCGCGACGATCCCTACAAGGGACCGGTCGGGTCGCCGAGTCTGCAGGAAGAAATGCTGCTGCGAACCGGCCGGCCCTTGATGGTCATCCCCAATACCGTCGAAGCTCAGTAAATAGGCCGACGCCTTATGATTGCCTGGAATGCCAGTCGCGAGTCTGCACGGGCGGTGGCCGATGCCATTCCGTTCATCGAGAATGCCGATCAAGTGCGCGTACTCTGCGCAAACCCTGACGACATCGGCGACATACCAGGCGCTGACATTACGACGCATCTCGCGCGGCATAATGCAGCCGTTGAGGCAACGACACTGAAAGCCAATAACCGCTCGGTCGGCGAGGCGATCGCCAAGGCAGCCGGCGACTGGTCAGCAGACCTCATTGTCATGGGTGCGTACGGGCATTCGCGGCTGCGCGAGCATGTGATGGGCGGTGTCACCCGTCATATGCTGCACGAAACCACAATACCCCTGATGATGTCGCACTGACGCACCGGGCCGGCAATCGCCGGCCAATCCCGACAATGGTTGCAAGGTCAATAGGTACGCAATTACCTTGCAGGTACCGGCGCGTCAGACCGCAAGGCCGGCGCGAAGTAGAGTCGCTTGAAACAAGGCTTTGATTCGGCTGTAGACGTATGAGCAAACGCATAGTGATCTGCTGTGACGGCACATGGAACCAGCCCGACCAGCGCGACGGCGACATGGTGTGCCCTTCAAACGTCGTGAAGACGGCGCGTGCCGTCTTGCCACGCGCTGCAGACGGCACGCATCAAATCGTCTTCTACGATCAGGGGGTTGGCACCGATCGCGGCATGAACCGATGGGTCGGCGGTGGCTTTGGAGTCGGGCTGTCGAAGAATGTCGAAGATGCCTATCGCTTTCTCCTCCACAATCACGAGGACGGCGACGAGTTATTCCTGTTCGGATTCAGTCGCGGCGCATACACGGCCCGCAGCACAGCGGGGTTGATTCGGAACTGTGGACTCCTAACGAAGATCCACGCCGATCGCTTTCCCGAGGCCTATGACATCTACCGCCGCTCCGACGCGGCGCCCGATTCAGAGCTCGCCCGCGAGTTCAGAGCCGCCTACTCCCGCGAGCCCGAAATCACCTTCGTCGGCGTTTGGGATACGGTTGGCGCGCTTGGAATCCCGATCGGAGTCCTCGACAAGTTCGTACGTCAGAAGCATCAGTTCCACGACGTTCGCCTCAGCAGCCATGTCAAATTTGCCTATCAAGCGCTGGCAGTTGACGAACGGCGCAAGCCGTTCAAACCAGCGGTTTGGGAAACCAAGCAGGGGGCCGACCAGACGGTCGAACAAGTGTGGTTTGCCGGTGTTCACAGCAACATAGGCGGCGGCTATCGTGATGCTGGGCTTTCCGATCTCGCATTCACCTGGCTGAAGAATAAAGCACAGGGCGTTGGTCTTGCATTCGACGACACGTACTTCGCGGAAATTACCGATCCCAACTATGCCGGTGATTTGCGGCAGTCGATGACGCTCGGCTATCGGCTGCTCGGACAGCATCTACGACCGATCCGCACCCTTTCGACCAGCGAGTCAATTCACGAAAGCGCGTTTCACCGGTACGACAACCGAGATTTGAACTATCGTCCGGAGAATCTGTCCGCGCTTGCTGATCAGAGACCAATCACAAATGATTAGGCGACAAACGCCTCTCCACGTTGTCTTCCGTAATCTACCGCTTTCGGTTGCGAGGGCTCGCATCGTGCGTGCAAAGTTCGCCGCCGCTGACAGCACTTGAGCGGCTGGGGAGGACGACCGTGATCGTGGTTTTTGGCGACATCAACATCGATATCGTCATGCAAGTGGATGCTCTGCCCAGGCGTGGTGAAACGCTCAACGGCGAGGACTATCTGCTGGTACCAGGCGGCAAAGGCGCCAACCAAGCCGTCGCGGCCGCGCTCGCCGGCACACCGGTTGCGATGTTCGGCCAGGTCGGGGACGACGATTTTGCGCCGGCGGCACTCGAACTATTGACGACATCTGGCGTTGACGTAGCGGGAGTTCACAAATCCTCGCGCCCGACCGGCTGCGCCGCGGTCTGGGTCGAATCCAGCGGTGAAAATGCGATTGTCGTGGCCGCCGGCGCCAATCATGAAACAAGCGCCGATCAGATCCCGGAGACGCTGCTGGGCCGCGACACCATCGTCGCGATGCAGATGCATGTTACCCTCGAAGAGAATTGGAAGTTGGCCCGCCGTGCCAAGGCGAACGGTGCCCGCGTGTTTCTCAACGTCGCGCCGGCCGGCCCAGTGCCTGACGAAATTCTGAATTTGGTGGACGTCGTCGTCGTCAATGAACTGGAAGGCGAGGCGATCGCCGCTCAGCAAGGACTATCCTTCAAGGCGCATGTTGATATACCGCGCGAGATTTCTGCCCGGTTTGGCGGCATCTGCGTCATGACCCTGGGTGCCGCCGGAGCTGTTGCATTCGCTCCCGGCGGCGGGTTGTCGGTCACGTCGCTGCCGATATCTCCGATTGATACGGTGGGCGCCGGCGATGCCTTCGTAGGCGATCTTGCGGCAGCCTTCCACAAAGGCGCGGATCTACCTGCGGCACTACATTATGCAAGCGTTGGCGCCGGAATTTGTTGTACCAAATTCGGTGCTCAGACCAGCCTTCCCGATGCCACGGCCATCGAGGCGCGGCTTGCAGAGCTTGCACCACCCTCCGAGATCAATTGAAGTTAGCCGCCAAGCTGATAGGTTCGTAGTTCAGATCGGATGATTTAGAGAATTCCTGCATCTAATTGACTGTCATCGCGCACCCATGAATGAAGAAACAGACACGCAGCGGCTCACCGACCTCTTGAATGCTGACGAGAAGACGTTGGCAGAGAACATGCTTGAGCCTGAAACGATGGCGGCTGCTTTTGACGAAACCCGCAAGCTCCTGCAAGTCGATGGCGGCGAGCCGCAACTCCTCAAGATTGTCGAAAATGCGATCTCAATTGCCGCTGGCCTGTGGCAGGACCTGGAGTCCGAGAGCCCGGCAGCGGAATGCCACAAGGGATGTTCCTGGTGCTGTCGTCAACTCGTCGCAGTAACTACGCCGGAGGCCATCTATGCGGCGCGATTTATTCGCGCGACATTCGACCACGCGGAGATTCAGGCACTACGAAAGCATCTGGCAGATCACGTCGCCGCCGCCGCCGGTCTGTCGTCGGGAGAACGCGTCGATCGAAACATGCCATGCCCATTCCTGCAGGATGACGTCTGCAGCATCTACGATGCCCGGCCAATACAATGTCGCGGCGTACACTCCGAAAGCGAGGCTTTCTGTCGACATCTACTTGACGAGCGAACTGAAGTCGAAGCGCAGCTGGAAGCAGGCACACTCAACAATCCGTTCCTGCTGATTCCTTTGGTCCTTCACAACAGTGTGCAGGTCGGCATGGCTGGAGCTTTGGGTCACGCAGGCAACAAGACTGAATTGCTCGATTTGGCAGCGTCGACGCTAATCGCGCTCGGAAATGCAGACATCGCCAAGAGCTGGCTGGATGGCAAACCGGTGTTCGAAGCGGCTCGGCTCCAACACACCGAGGGCGGCGCATACGCGACTAACTCGAAGCCAATCGCCTGATCTCCGCCAGGGCGCGCAGCAATTGCTCATCCCCGTCTAGATTGTCATCCATTTCAACGGCGATGTGCGGTGTAATACCGCCGTCAACCGTCTTTCCCGACGGCGTATAGTAGAGCGCCGTCGTCAGCTTGAGTGCCTGTTTGCCTTCCATCGGAATGATGGTTTGCACCGAACCCTTGCCGAAAGTCTTCTCACCGATCAGCAGGGCCCGGTCTTGATCTTTGAGCGCACCTGCAACGATTTCAGCGGCCGACGCCGAGCCACGATTCACCAGTACGGCGATCGGAAGATGCCGCGCAATATCGCCAAAGGTGGCTGAATATGTATGTCCATTTTTCCGACCGCGGGTCGAGACGATACCACCTGTGTCGAGCAAGGCGTCACTCACCTTGATCGATTGGTCGAGCAACCCACCAGGATTGTTCCTCAGATCGATGACGAGCCCACTGAGCCGCTCACCAAGTTCCTTACGAATGCCAGCCACCGCCTTATTCAGTTCGCGTCCCGTGTGCGAGTTGAAGCTTGTAATTCGGACATAGCCGACCTCGCCCTCGAGTCGCCAGCGAACCGCATCTATCTTGATCACTGCACGAGTAATCGTCGTCTCAAATGGCGATACGCCGTCGCGATCGATCGTCAGCGTTACACGTGTATCGACGCGTCCGCGTAAGCGCTGTACCGCCTCTCGCAACGTCAATTCGGCGAGTGAGAAACCGTCCGCATGGGTAATTCGATCGCCCGCTTTGAGCCCTGCCTTTTCTCCCGGCGTCCCGTCGATCGGCGATATCACCTGAATGAAGCCGTCGCCTTTCGATACCTCGATCCCGATGCCGCCAAACTCGCCTTTGGTTTCATCGCGGATCGCGTTGTATTCATCGCCGTTGAGAAAAACACTGTACTGGTCAAGCGTCTCGAGCATGCCGGTAATCGCCGCCTGGACGATCTTGGCGTTATTGGCACTATCTTGGTCGTAGACCTCCTTCGCCGCTCCGACCGCTGCCGCCATCAGGGCATCTTCGTCGACCTCCCGGACATAATCGCGCCGCACACGATCGAAGACGTGGGCAAATAAGTCGAACTGCGGTGACGCGACACTTGATGACCCGTTTGGCTCGACATAGGCGGCCAGTCGCTGAGCAGCCGCCCGCCCTTCCTGTCCACGACCTGGAATCGCGGACGAGCAAGCAGCCACCGTCGCAATCAGTAGTGCAACGGCATAGTAGCGAAGCATCGACGCTCCTATCATCAGCGATTCCTGTCGTCCTTAGCGGGAGTTGAACGAATTAGCATAGTAAGCGGCAATACACGACACTTTCAGACCTCGCGCATACTGGACTCGCGGTCTTCATATATAGGCGCGGCTTCCGGTGTCTGCCACCTCGCCGAAAACTTCGGTAACATAATCTGACGTTACCGTGCAATCGCTGGACCATATGGCAATCGGCTGGGGCTGGCGCACACAAATCCGTGTATCATGGCGCAAAGTTTAATGTGCGACATCGATGAGAAGGCTCAGGAGACAACATGACAAAGGTTGAACTCTATGGTGTACCAATAAGCTCATACACCTGGTCCGCACGACTTGCGCTCGCCGAAAAGGGTGTCGACTACAAGATGGTCGTGCAGCAACCGCATTCAACCGAACAGAAGGCGCTGCACCCGTTTGGCAAAATTCCGGCGTTTCGCGATGGCGACTTCACGCTGTTCGAAACGGTAGCGATCATGCGCTATGTCGACGAGGCATTTGTCGGGCCAAGATTGCAACCGAGTGAGCCCCACGCTTGCGCGCAAATGGAACAATGGCTGAGCGTCATCAACGATAACTTTTACGACGCCATGATACGGCGTCTGGTGCTTGAACGGTTTGCGCCCATGATTTCCAAGCGCGAGCCTGACGAAAGCAGGATCGCTGGAGCTTTGGAGGAGATCGAGTTTCAGCTCAATCTCTTGAATACGCATTTTTCATCGACCAAGCATCTCGCCGACGACGACATGACGCTCGCTGACTTGTTGTTGATTCCAATCATCTTTTCCGTGGCAATGACACCCGAAGGGGGCAATTTCCTGGAGCAGCGGCCCGACCTGGCCCGCTGGCAAAAGGGCATGGCTAGCCGGTCGAGTTTTATCGACACAATGCCATCCTTTGCGGTTGCAGGCACCGTTCAGGAGGATGCAGATGCCGCCAATTAGCCGGCCCCCGTTTCACGTAGGCGTGATTTGGGCGAACGATTGAACGCGGGTACTCTCGGCAATATGAAGAAGCTCGCAATTCTCCTTTGGACTGCAGTGGTCGCAACCGCAATGAGCGGCCAGCTGCATGCCGGTTCGACCAGTCCGACCGTGGTCGAACTTTTCACCTCGCAGGGCTGTTACTCCTGCCCGCCGGCCGAGGCCTTCCTTGGCGAACTTGTCGCGAAGGACGGTGTGCTTCTGCTCGAGTTTCACGTCGACTACTGGGATAGATTGGTCTACGGCGCGGCTGGCAAATGGAAGGATGTATTCTCCAGCCCGGCGGCGACGCAACGTCAACAGCGCTACAACCTAAGCCTCCGGGGCTCAGCGCGAGTCTATACACCGCAGATGATCATCGGCGGGCAGTCCGAGATGGTAGGGACGCATCGTCGCGAAGTCCTGTCTTCAATCAGGAAGGCGAATGTAGACAAGCGCGCTCGAATC
>CAZCVU010000105.1:0-2217 GCA_964501745.1 uncultured Flavobacteriales bacterium
GATGCCAGTTACATACATCAGGGTGGACCACTTCAATGGGGGTGGATCACGTCGCATAGAGTCACATCCATCTCCAATCGACTTTACTTGAAGGAGTTGTCGTAAGTCAACGACAAGTAGCATGTCTTGGAATCGCTAATACCAATCTTGCGGGATGGACTCGAAGGGCGGGGTGTCCAACGCAGTTGCAATGGCAGTGGAATCCCCGCTATGTAGGTTGATGCACGGCAGAAATGATAATCGAGTGCAGACACGGCTAACGAAAAACTTGTTCGAATCTAAGGCTTTCCGAGATATCTACGACGGAATCAGAGCCGTAGATCTTTGGGGATGGATGGCCCTGATCGAAATACGCCGGCGCTATCGGCGAACCGTTTTGGGCCCGTTTTGGAACGCCGTTTCCATGGCTATTTTGGTCGGTGCGTTGGGCATGGTGTTTTCGACGGTATGGAAGATGGATATCAAGACCTATCTTCCGTACCTTGCAACCGGCTTCATGATCTGGCTACCGATGTCACAGATCATTCTTGAAGGCGGGCATCTCTTTATCGGCGCGGAACCAATATTAAAACAAGTCAATCTACCCTTTACAGTGTTTGCGTGCGCGAATGTGGCTCACAATATGCTGGTCATGGCCCATTATTTTATCGTTTGGGCCGTTGTGGTGGTCGCGTTCCAGGTAAGTTTTTCACTGTCGACGCTGCTTTTCATTCCGGGAGTGATGCTGATCTGCATAAACGGTGTCTGGATTTCGATCATTGCGGGCCTTGCCTGTGCCCGCTATCGCGACATTGAACCGTTGCTGGCGAGTATCCTTCAGATCGTCCTTTTCGTAACGCCGATCATGTGGACCGCGGATCAATTGGGACGTAAAGGGGCGTTATTCGTGGATGTAAATATCGTATTCCATTTTATCGAAATCGTCAGGAAGCCACTGCTCGGCGGAGTTCCCGAGATCTTAAGTTATCAGATCGTTCTCGCCACGACGTTGGTCGGATGGATCGTGACGGTGCTGGTTTTCAGTAGATGCAGACGGTATCTCGTCCTCTGGTTGTGAAGAAATTGGTTGGAAATAGCTAGTTATGGATAGCAGTGTTGTCGATATCCGAAACTTATCGATCAATTTTCCGATTTACGAAGGTCAAAAAAGCCTTCGTCGCAAACTTTTGTCGGCCGGCGTCGGCGCAGTCATCGGGTACCAAGATAACTCCCGGCTGATGGTCGTCAAGGGGTTGGACGAAATTTCGCTGCGTGTCCAGGACGGTGACCGGCTGGGCGTGGTAGGACATAATGGGGCGGGGAAATCAACGCTTCTCAGGACGATCGCGGGGATTTACGAGCCTTCCGCGGGATGCATTATCGTCAGGGGGCGGGTGTTTCCGATGTTCAACGCCTCGCTCGGAATGGACCTCGAGGAAAACGGCTTGGTAAACATGTTCACGATCGGGATGTATCTCGGGATGAACCGGCGAGAGATCAAACAAAAAAGGGACGAGATCATCGAGTTCAGCGAGCTCGGGGACTTCATTCACCTTCCGCTCCGGACCTATTCAAGGGGCATGCTGGTCAGGCTCGCGTTCTCGGTCGCGACATCGGTCGATCCCGAAATACTGCTGCTTGACGAGGATCTCGGGATCGGTGATTCCCGGTTTACAATCAGGGTCAAGCAGCGCGTCAATGCACTTGTGGACCGGGCGAGCATATTAGTTCTGGCGACCCACGACGAAGCTTTGATGAGGGAAATGTGCAGCCGGGCGATTTGCCTGGATCACGGACGAATTGTCGATTCAGGTGACGTGGAGGAAGTTCTGTTGCGCTATCATAGGAAGTACGACGAAGCCTAACGCCTCCCAAGTTCTGGGTAGGTAAACATTTGAGTGACCCGCGCCAATTGCCTGCGCAGCCATCGGGAGGTGAAACTTGCAGGATCGACCGAATAACGTCCTGGTCATTGGCGGTTCAGGCTATTGCGGGAGCGTTCTGGTGCCCCAGTTGCTGAACGACGGGTACAACGTGACGGTGTTCGACATCATGTGGTATGGGAAAGAACATCTTCCCACGCACCATCCGAATTTCACGGCGGTCGAGGGAGACGTCCGCGACATCCATAGGGTGGCCGAAGCCTGCGCCAATCAGGACGCGGTAATCCATCTGGCATGTATTTCCAACGACGCAAGTTTCGAGCTCGACGAAGCCTTGTCGACCACGGTCAACATG
>CAZCVU010000105.1:2227-7690 GCA_964501745.1 uncultured Flavobacteriales bacterium
GATCACCGCGGAAAGCAAAACCGAAAACATCGTCGCGGCCAAGGAAGCCGGCGTAAAGCGCTTCATTTTCGCATCTTCGAGCTCGGTCTACGGCGTCTCGGACGCGCCGGACGTGACAGAGGAACACCCACTGGTGCCGTTGACGCTCTACAACAAGTACAAGGGCATGTGCGAACCGGTACTATTCCGCTACACCGACGAGACCTTTGTCGGTGTCGTGTTCCGCCCCGCGACCGTTTGCGGTTACGGCCCGCGCCAGCGGCTCGACGTGTCGGTGAACATCCTGACCAACCACGCGATCAACAGGGGTAGGATCACAGTGTTCGGCGGCGACCAGCTCAGGCCCAACCTGCACATTCAGGATTACGTGGATACGTGCAGGCTGCTACTGACCGCACCGGCGAAAAAGATCTCCGACGAGACGTTCAACGTCGGCTACCAGAACTTGAGCATCATGGACATCGCCAGGACCGTCAAGAATGTGGTCGAGGAGGAAATGCCCGAGAGGGGCGAGATTCCGATCGAGGTCGCCGAGTCGGACGATCCTCGCTCCTATCATATAAATTCCGAAAAGATCGCACGCATACTCGGCTTCCGACCGCGGCATTCCATCGAGGATGCCGTGCGCGACCTGTGCCGGGCGTTCCGCGATGGCCGACTGCCCGACAGCCTCGACGACGACCGATACTACAACGTGCGAACGATGAAGGGAATTGGCGCCACATGAGCGCGAAACCTGTCGCGGTGGTGACCGGCGGAGCCGGGTTCATCGGCAGCCACATGGTTGATCTTCTTCTCGCGAAGGGATATCGGGTGCGAGTAATCGACAACCTCGCAGGTGGGCGGACAGCCAACCTCGACCATCATGGCGGCAACCCCGACCTCGCATTCGATGAGCGCGACATTCGCTCCCTCGCCCCGCATGACACAATCTTTTCGGCCGCGCGTCGGGTGTTCCATTTCGCCGGCATCGGCGACATTGTGCCGTCGATCGAGAATCCATCCGAATATCTGTCCGCCAACGTCCAGGGAACGGTATGCGTGCTCGAGGCGGCGCGTCATTCCGGGGTGGAAAAGCTCGTCTATGCGGCGTCCTCGTCATGTTATGGGCTGGCGGAAACGCCGACGCGCGAGGACCACCCTACTCAGCCGATGTATCCTTACGCCCTCAGCAAGCACCTGGGCGAACAGGCCACCCTGCACTGGCACCACGTATACGGTATGCCGGTGAATTCAATCAGGATATTCAACGCCTACGGCACTCGGTCGCGCACGACAGGCGCGTACGGCGCCGTCTTCGGCGTGTTCCTGCGCCAGAAGCTTGCGGGCAAGCCATTCACGGTTGTAGGAGACGGCACACAGACGCGCGACTTTCTGTATGTCTCTGACATCGCCAAGGCCTTTCTCGCGGTCGCGGACCACGCGCCGTCGGGAGAGGTTTATAATGTGGGAGCCGGGCGGCCACAATCCGTCAACTACCTAGTCAAGCTGATGGGAGGAGAAGCTATCAAGATTCCCAGGCGCCCGGGCGAGCCGGACTGCACTTGGGCGAACATCGACAAGATCGGCGCCGCGGTAGGCTGGGCGCCCGAAATCTCCTTCGAAGAAGGTGTCAGACGGGTGCTCGAAGGAATCGATGACTGGAAGGATGCGCCCCTATGGGATCAGGGCTCCATCGCCTCCGCTACCAGCGCATGGTTCAAGTATCTCGGCGAGGAGCGTACATCCTGAGAAGGAAAGATCGGGAATGTCGGAAATGAAGGGCGAACCACAGTACCGGGAGATCATCCGCACCTTGAAACAGCGCGGCGGCGAGCGTCTCGGCTACATGAGCAGCTGGACTTATATCTCCGATCCCAAGCGGCTGGTATTTCTTCTCGCGCGATACAAGTTCGTCGCCAAGATGATGGACGGGCTCGACGACATCCTGGAAGTGGGCTGCGCGGACGCGTTCGGGACGCGCATCGTCGCCCAGGCGACCGGTCATGTTACGGCAATCGACTTCGATCCGGATTTTGTTGAATCGGCGCAAGAAGCAATATCCGCCGAATGGCCGGTTACCGTGCAGTGCCACGACATACTCGACGAGCCTGTGGACGGAGAATTCGACGGCGTTTATTCCTTGGATGTGCTCGAACATATTCCGGCCCGCGATGAGCGCCGCTACGTCGCCAACATGATCGCCCCGTTGCGGCCGAACGGCGTGGCTATCGTCGGAAGCCCATCGCTGGAATCCCAGGACCACGCGTCGGAACCAAGCCGCGAAGGGCACGTCAACTGCAAGACCCAGGCCGATCTGAGGGCCCTGATGGCAGAATTCTTTCAGAATGTTTTCATCTTCTCGATGAACGACGAGGTCGTGCATACCGGCTTTCACGCCCTTTCCCACTACAACCTGGCCCTGTGCTGTGGAAAACGGCCCGAGCCATCCCTCGGATCGGAGCGGTGACGCGCTCCATCGCGGGAGATGCCGGCGCTACTTCGACCGGGATGAGTGCGCCGCCGGCGGCGACGGGTCGGTCTCCATGATCCCGACGGGAACGCTACGCCTGCAATACGTCACTCCGCTGTGGGGCGCGGAATACGTTCGTATTTTCGGCGAAACCATATTGCCCGCCCTCCTCGGCGACGGCAATCTCGATGCGATCGCGCCACACCCGGAAAATGTATACGAGATTTATTCGACACGGGATGACTTCGCGGCCTTGTCGAAGATGCCCGCATTCGAGCTGCTGACTGACAGGGTCGCTGTCGAATTCCACTCGATTGATGGAATGATTAGACCCAACTCGTACGAGACAATGTCGATATGTCATCGAATTGCGGTCACGGCGGCGGAACTCAACGATCGTACCATCGTGTTCCTCCCACCTGACGCCCTGTGGGCGGACGGATCGCTCCGACGGATGCTCCAGATCCTGGTCGAGGGCAAACGAGTTGTACTTGTTCCGGGTTTCCGGGTTCGCCGCGACCGCTTCCTGGATGAAGTTCGTTCTCAAGGCTCGGAAGCGGTGGGAACTACAAATCTAACGCCGCGGGAACTAGTGCGCATCGGGCTTCGGCATATGCACCCGAATTCTCGATCGCCCATGTGGGACAGCCCCTTTTTCTCGAATTACTGCCCACATATATATATATTGGTCGGTCGGGGAGGACGGTCTCTACGCACACTGCGCGCACGCCCATCCTCTGGCAGTCCGCCCGCGCATTCGCGGGAAGTCGTTCGATCAGACGATCGACTGGAACTACTTCTCTCGCGCCTGCCCGGATCCGAACGACTGGTACTTCGTCAAGGATTCAGACGATATTTGCGTTGTCGACTTATGCGCGGACTCGGATGGCGGACCCACTCCCGCGCCGCGCAAGGCATCCGTAGAGCAAGCCATCAACTGGGCCGAGCACTCGACGACGGCTGCCCATCGCCATCTTTTCCAGCAACCGGTACGATTCCACGGCAGCGATATCGAAATCGGCGCCTGGGCGATCGTTGAGGACGAGGCGGATCGCATCGTCGCGCACACGGTCGCTCAGCTGCGCCAATCGAGCCTGCACCTCTTGACGCACGACCCCGAACGGCTGAAGGCGAGGATGCTCGGCCGTCTGAACCGGGTCAGGGTACGACTCTCGGAACGAGGTCAAGTAAGCCGCTTGGGGGCTTGCTACTATTACCTATTCGACGCTGCCTTCGGCGTGGCGCTGCGGCTGCGCCGAATGGCGAGGTCCCATGTCGGTCGGCGATTAACCTAAACCGGTGCCTGGGTGGTGTTTCTGAGTTCCGAGCGCTTCTTCATGACGCGCACGATCGCGCTCTCGATCTTGGTCTTGGGCGTCTTTCGGGCGACGTTGTTGACCAGCCGCCACGCCCGGACAGGCCGGAAGACATAGCTTGAACTGTAAAACAGGCCCATGCCGAACAGGCAAAGCAGGCGTAGCAGGGACGACGAGAAATGCTGGCTGTACGACTTGGTGTAGCGGATGTCGGAGTATTGCGACAGCCCGATGAAATAGTCGTCGTCGATCTTCACCAGATTACGCTCCAGGCATAGCTCGAACAGCTCGGAGCCCGGATACGGGCTGAACGGGAAGCAGATGACGTCGTTTACGCCGACCGCCGCCATCTTGACGATGAAGCAGTATGATTGGAGGACATTCCACAGCGTGTCATCCGGGAAGCCGAAGATGATGTTAGCTTTCATGTTGATGCCGTTACGGTAAGAATCCCGCATCGATTTCAGCATCCGCTCGGGACGGATCTTCTTCTTGATCCGCTCCAGGGTGGCGGGCGATCCGGATTCGGGCGCATAAGTCAGATAGACACAACCCGATCGGAACAGCAGATCCGTCACCTCGTCATCGATGGATTCGGAACGTGTCCCCGAGGGAAGCTGCCAAGTGATGTTCGCGTCGTTCTCGATCAAGAGCGTGCAGAATTCGACGATCCACGCCTTCTTGACGATGGCGGTCAGATCGTAGAAGTCGAAATTGGTGGCGCCATACTCCTTCTTGTAGCCCATGATCTCGGCGAACACCTCTTGCGGCGCGCGCACGCGCCACAGCGTTCCCCACATACCCGGGTTCGAGCAGAATGTGCACTGATAGGGGCACCCACGGCTTGCCAGGATCGGCATCGAGCGGCCGAAATTGACGCCGATCATGGTACCGCTCTCTAGATAGTTGCGGATCGGCGCGAGGTCCCACGCGGGTCGCGGAATTGTGTTGAGCTCGCGGACTCGCTTGCGCGCCTCGGAGGTCACAATTCCGTCATCCCGCCGATAAATGATGCCGGGCACCTCCGATGCCGGAGTCGCTTCGGCCAGCGCGGTGATCAGATCGACCAGAGTTTGCTCGCCTTCGCCGGCGACGCAGAAATCGATTGCCGGGCAATCGGACATCACGTATTCGGGCAGGGCGGTGATATGCTCGCCGCCGACCACGATAGAGGCCTTCGGAAAGCGATTGCGAATCTTGAGGATGAGATCGCGGGTAAACGTCCATTCGAGGGAGAACATGCAGGTGACGCCGATTACGTCGGTATCGCCGGGTATCCGCTCGATGATTTCCGCGTCATCGAGGCCGTGGCGTAATCCGGTCGGAAGATCCGGCACCCGACTGTACCGGTTGAGCGCTTCGCCGAGCGCATCCACGATCGATACCTCGTGGCCGATTTGTCTGACGCTGCCGGCAAGGTAGGCACAACCGAATGGCGGCGCGGAATCCTCGCCCGCCGCATCGGCGGTCGTGATCGTCGCGGGGCGGACCAAGCAGACCTTCATGACCAAGCGCTTCCCCAGAGTCGATGATTTGTAATTGTCGCGGGGCCGGGTACCCATGCAATTATGTCAGTTGGCTCGTGCTGTCAACTAGCCCAATGAAAGGATTAGTCCGCTGTTAAGAAGCGTGTTTGAGTTCTGATCCCACCGTATTCAGCCAAGTGGGCCGGAATGACTGGCGCGCGGCGGATTT
>CAZCVU010000106.1:0-7667 GCA_964501745.1 uncultured Flavobacteriales bacterium
ATGCTGGTCTTGCCCGAGCCGGTTGGGCCAACCAAGGCAACCGTTTCGCCCGGGTTAACGCGAAAGCTTATGTCATGCAGAATCGGTTGATCCGGCAGATAACCGAAGGTGACGTTTCGGAACTCGATGGAGCCGTCGATATCCTTCAGTTCGATGGCGTTCGGGTCGTCGACAATCTCGACCGGCACGTCGAGCACTTCAAAGATGCGCTGACCCGACGCCATGGCGCGCTGCATGATCGAATACTGAATGGTCAGCGAGCGGATCGGGTCGAAGAACCGCTGAATGTAAAACATGAACGCGACCATGATGCCCAGGTCAAGTTCACCGTCCAAAACGAGATTGCCACCGATTATCACGACGATGGCCATTGCGCTGCCGCTCAACGTATCGACGATTGGCACCATGACCTGGGCAAACTTGGAGGCTCGGAGTTGTGCCCTCAGGCTCTCGCTTGCCTTGTCGTCGAACAGGTCGAAATTGACATGCTCGCGCAGCATTCCCTGGACCGTTCGGACGCCATGAATGCCCTCGGCCAACGCACCATTGACGACTGAGGACATTTCGCGTGCCCGCAGGAATGCCTTACGTGCGTATGGCAACCAGATGATGCGGACGATCAGCAATGTCGGTACGACCGAAAGTGTGAACAATCCGAGTTTCCAGTCGAGCGACACCAAAACGATGGTGATGCCGCTCAACAGCACGACGTCGCCGATCGCGTAGACGGAGGTCTCAAGGAATTCCTGTAACGCGTTGACGTCGCCCTGCAGCCTGGACATCAATCGTCCGACCTCGGTTTTGTCCATGAACGACAGCGCCACCGTTTGCAGATGGACAAACATTGCGCGCCGCAGGTCAAAGAGAATGCGTTCGGCGACCCGGCCAACGGTGATCTGCTGAATCGAATTAGCGATGTAGTTGGTAAAGATCATGGCGCCGAATACCAGCACCGCGAGTTCGAGCAGCCGCCTATTCGTGGTCTCGCTGACCAGTGCGTTATCAATCGCGAATCGAAGGACGAGCGGGATCGACAACTGCGTGAGCGTGAAGACAATTACAGCCGCCACCGCGAGATAGAGAATGCGCCGGTAGGGTCCGACGTAGCCCATGAATCGACGCAACACATGGCCGTCGAAAGCGGCGGCAAAAATCGCTTCGTCCTGACTAACCTGCGACCCGACCACCGCCCGTGGCGGACGTGGACGCGAGGATTGGTCTGAACGCTGTGTCGGTCTTATCGGCATCTCGTCAGGCGCTTTCTAGACGCCCGAATCGTTGGTTTGGTCGGATAAGTCGCTCATCACGCCATGGTCTTCGCCAGGCTTGATCTGTAGCTCGTAAAGATCGCGATACTTACCACCCTGCGCAATGAGTTGATCGTGGCTACCGCGCTCGACGATGCGACCGTTTTCCAGGAACAAGATTTCGTTGGCGTGCATCAGCGAGCTCAGCCGATGCGAAATTATGATAACCGCCTGCTCCTTCGTGACCTCCCGAATCGAGGCCCGAATGCGCTGCTCGGTTGCCGCGTCGATCGCTGCCGTCGAATCGTCGAAAACCATGATCGCCGGTTTCAGCATGACGCTGCGCGCAATCGAAAGACGTTGCCGCTGCCCACCGGAAAGTGAGACACCGCGCTCGCCGACAAGCGTCTCATATCCTGTCGGTAGGCGGCGTACATGGTCGTGCAGTTGCGCGCCAACTGCCGCCCCCTCGATTCTGTCGCCGTCTGCCCAGGGATCCCCGTAGGCCACGTTGTTTTCGATCGAGGCCGTAAACAGGAAGGTGTCCTGCTGGACCACGCCCACGGCCTGGCGTACCGATTCGATCGTCAGGTCGCGGATATCTTGACCATCGATGGTTATGCGGCCGCTCGTCGCGTCGTAATATCGCGGAATGAGATGGGCTATGGTCGACTTGCCGCTGCCAGGTGGGCCGACGATACCGACTGTATGGCCAGGCCTGGCGCTGAAGCTGATGCCGGAAAGCACTTTGCCCTCGCCGTAGGCGCCGCCAAATGTGAAGCCGATGTCTTCAAACTGCAGAACGCCGTCCGTCAGCCGCAGTTCCTTGGCGTCAGGCTTGTTTCGGATCTCCGGTTCCAGGTCGAGAAACTCGAACAGACGACCACCGGAAATAGAGGCGCGGGCAATCGAGTTGACCATCATGCCAAGTTGCCGCACGGGCATCTGCAATATCGCCATGAAGGCCAAGAACTCGGCAAGCTGGCCAACCGTGATATCGCCGGCGATGACTTTGAGCCCGCCAACCCACAGCACCAGACCCATGGCGACGAAATAGGCGAACGTCATGACCGTGGTATTGCGCATGCGGACGCCGACACGCTCTCTTGCAACCGCAAACGCCTGGTCGGACATATCGTTGAACTTGGCGATCTCATAGTCCTGGGCGGCAAATGCACGAACAACGCGGATTCCGCCGAGGTTTTCCTCCATCACTCTGGTCAATTCGCCAAGACGTTCCTGAAGCCTGAGCCATAGCCGCCGCAGTCGTAGTCGGGCGACGACGGCGCGCCAGGCGACAAACGGAACAAAACTAAGGCTGACCGCCGCGAGGGCGAAATCGGTGCTGACCAGTAGATACGAACCAACGCTGATCAGAATTACGAGCAGGATGAGTCTGAGAATGCCAGCGTCGACGAACCACCGGACGCCTTCGATATCCAGCATGCCACGGGTAATCAGGTCACCAGTGTGGATGCTGTCGTGAAAACTGAAGCTGAGTTGCTGCAGCTTTGCGTAATAGGCCAGACGCAGCTCGTAGCCGATGCCATGGCCAATTGCCTCGCCCTGGTAGTTGTGCACCATCGTAAACAGGCCGCGGAGAACAGCGGTGCCCAAAAGCAGCGCTGCAGCGGTGAGCAATGCGGCTTGCGCCTCTGCTTTGGAGCCCCGCGCACCTGCAAGCAGCCCTTGTGCGTTATCGACCGCGGCGCCCAGGAATTGGGGAATGAGCAACTGGAAAATGGCCGCCACAATGACCGCCGCCACCGCGGTCAGCATGCGCCAACGGTAACCGAGCGCCATCCGCGCAATGCGCAGCAATGCATCGACGCTGTGCTCCGCGCCGCTACCAAGTGCTTTTGCTTGGCCGTATGATTCTGCGCGGCGTCCCATTGGGGGCCGGGCGCTTTCACTTATGGACGTCACTACACCCCTTGGACTCGAGGGCGGTCCTTGCTCTTTCCGGCATCGCGCCAGGCGCATCCATTATCTGCGCGGCGCGACATACGCTTACTTGCGATGCCGAAGCGCACCGTACCGAAAACGTTAAGGTACCAATGAAAAGTTTCCTCAATATGCCACGGATCGTTTGGTCGTTCTAGCTTCGAAATGCCGTGTCGTGCAGATCGCCGCGGTTTGCGGCGGCGCTGCGAATGACCTAGGTTGATCGGCACGTGAAAGATGCCGACAAATGCCCAGTATGTGGCAGCAAAATCCAGGGTCGCGGACGATGGCGAATGATGGTGCGCCACCGGGACCGGCGGTGAATATGACCCGGTCGTCTGAGATTGAGACGCCATCCGGCAAGGATGTTGCCTACGAGAATTTTCCCGTGGGTTCATGGCTGTTGCCGCGGCGGTTGCGACCTCACGTCGCCTGTTTCTACCGATTTGCGCGGGCCGCAGACGACATTGCCGACAACACGGCACTGGCAGCCGAGGAGAAGATTGCGCGCCTTGACCGCTTTGGCGATGCACTGACTGGCCGCGAGGTGAACGATCCCGCATGTGAGACGGCCTATCGCATGTGCCTAAGTCTCGCCGAAACCGGCGTGAAGCCAGATCACTGCGCCGATCTCTTGCGGGCGTTCAGACAGGACGCGATCAAGCTTCGCTACGCCGATTGGGATGACTTGTTGGAGTATTGCAGGCTTTCCGCGGCACCGGTCGGCCGATACTTGCTCGACCTCCATGGCGGTTCGCGCAACGGCTATGCCGCGGCCGACGCGCTGTGTATGGCATTGCAGGTGATCAATCATCTGCAGGACTGCCGCGAGGACTACCTTAACTTGGATCGCGTCTACCTACCGCTCGACTGGTTGGAAGCAGAAGGTGTGTCGCTCGACGCGCTTTCCGCGAGTTGTACCAGCCGACCGTTGCGGGCCGTGTTCGACCGCACGATCGCGGCGACACGAGTGCTTCTGACGCGTGCGACGGCGTTACCGGGAGGTCTAGCTAGTCGGCGTCTTGCCATGGAGTCCGGTGCAACTCTCGCCATTGCCCAACGTCTCATTCGGTTGCTCGAACGAAGGGACCCGCTCGTCCGCCGTGTCGAGCTCGCGAAATCGGACTTTTTGGTATGTTGCGTAAGAGGCGCCTTACTGGGGCTGGTTAGGTGAGCTCACCGGGCACGCTGTTGCAATGAGTGTCGTGTTTTTCAGCCTCGCGACGCTGGCGATTGTACTTTGGGGCGGTTTGCTGTTGTTTCATGGCGGATATTGGCGTGCGCAAGAACGTCTTGGTGGGGCGGCGATGGATCGTCGGCACTGGCCGGCGGTTGCCGCGATTGTTCCGGCCAGGAATGAGGCCCAAACGGTTTTCGCTATGGTCGAGGCTCTCATGCGTCAGGACTATCCGGGAGCGTTCTCGATAACGCTCGTCGACGACGGCAGCGAGGACGGCACTGCAGAGCTTGCGCGGTCGGCATCGAACGGGTCGAGAGCGCTGCGCGTAATTCCTGGGAAGCAACTCGCGCCCGGTTGGACCGGTAAGCTGTGGGCACTCAGCCAAGGTCTGGAAGACGCGCGCTCGGCGCAGCCGGAGGCGCGGTATCTTCTCTTTACAGACGCCGACATCGTCCTCAGTCCGGACCTGCTGCGCCGGCTGGTTGCCAAGGCCGAAGCTGAGGAGCTCGATCTCGTATCGCTGATGGCAATGCTTCATTGTCAGGGATATTGGGAACGCTTGCTGATGCCGGCGTTCGTGTTCTTCTTTCAGATGGTCTATCCGTTTTCGCGTGTTAACGATCCGAACCGAACTGAGGCCGCTGCGGCGGGCGGCTGCATGCTTGTACGCAGGGCGGCGCTCGACCATTCGGGTGGCCTCACGGTGATCCGTGACCGCCTGATTGACGACTGCGCACTTGCCGCAGAGATAAAGCGCAACGGACTGGTTTGGCTTGGTCTAAGCGGTAGCGTCGAAAGTTATCGCATATACCGCGGGCTCACCGAGATATGGTCGATGGTTGCACGCACTGCCTTCGAGCAGCTCGGGTATTCTATGGCCCGGCTTGTCGCCACGGTGACCGCAATGGGCATAGTCTTCTTGGTGCCGCCTGTTTCAGCTATCGGCGGTCTGCTGACGGGGAATATGCCACTGGCACTCTTAGGCGGCGGCGGCTGGCTGGCAATGGGTTTTGCCTACCGGCCTACACTTCTACTGTACCGGCAGCCGGTTTTATGGGGACTAACATTGCCTGTTGCCGGGCTACTGTTCACACTGATGACCGTGGATTCCGCGCGGCGGCACTGGAGCGGCCAAGGTGGTCGTTGGAAGGGCCGCAGTTATCAGCGGCCGGCGCGCGGCTAGTGCGGAAACAGGTGCCATGGCGACAGACCAGACCCCGGGCAGGACCGTGGAGGTAGGCGCGGCAGAGTCTTTGACCGGCGAAGGCGTTGCCGAGGTTGACGCGATTGTGCGCGCTTCCGGTTCGTCTTTCTATTGGGCCATGCGTTTGCTGCCGGCGGAACGGCGTCAGGCCATGTTTGCGCTTTACGCGTTTTGCAGGGCTGTCGACGACATCGCCGACAATGCAGGCAGGTCGGACGAGAAGCGCACACGGCTGCAGCAATGGCGCGAAGACATCGGCCGACTGTTCACCGGTCAGCCAATTCACCCCGTCGCGCAGGCCCTGGTGGACCCCGTCAGGCATTTCGGGCTGTCCAAGGAGGACTTTCTCCTCGTCATCGAAGGCATGGAGATGGATGCCCACGACACCGTGCGGATTGCCGACATGGATGCACTTCGCGACTATTGCGATCACGTGGCTTGCGCCGTCGGCCGTCTCTCCGCCCGCATATTCGGGTTGCCGCAGAAGCAGGGCGAGGAGCTTGCGGAGGCCTTGGGCCAGGCGCTTCAACTCACCAATATCTTGCGCGACTTGGACGAGGATGCGCGTGCCGGCAGACTCTATTTGCCGCAAAGCCTCCTAACTGCGCATGGCGTTGCCGCAGCCAAGCCGGTGGCAATGCTTGCCGATCCTGCGATTTCGGGGGTCTGCGAGGAGATGGCACGGGTCGCAAGACGGAAGTTTGACGACACGGCTGCCATCTTGAGGTCGTGCGAGCGTCGGCGCATCCGTCCCGCCAGACTGATGATGGAGAGCTATCGTCGCGTTCTGGATAGACTTATGCGGCGCGGCTGGCACCGCCGCAACGAGCGCATGTCTCTGCCTCTGATGCAGAAACTCTGGATCATCCTCCGCTATGGGTTGGTGTAGACGGGGTCCTCCACGGCGCGGATGATAGTGCAAAACAAGACATACTTGGCCTTGACACTAGGCTACATTTGGACGCAACAACCGGCGTGCAGCGCATCGACGGATCGGTCAGATAGCTCCAATCCTTCCCGGCAAAGCAGGAATCTCGGATAGCGACGTGAAAATTGCCCAGGACATTGCTGGTATTGGCGACGACGCCTCGCGGGACGCGGCCTCGTGCGACGGCGACCGATCGCTCGGCCGGCTACTTGACGAGACCATCGAAGCGGCAGTGACCTGGCTCGCTGACCGGCAGGCTGAGGACGGCCATTGGACCTTCGAGCTCGAGGCCGATGCGACGATTCCGTCTGAATACATCCTACTAAATCACTTCCTTGGCGAGATCGACGCCGATGTCGAGGAAAAGCTCGCCGCCTACCTTAGATCAACGCAAGGCAAACACGGCGGCTGGCCGCTGTATCACGACGGTGATTTCGACATCAGCGCGACTGTGAAGGCTTATTACGCGCTCAAACTTACGGGAGAAGATGTTTCGGCACCGCATATGACGCTGGCACGGGAGGCAGTTCTTGCGCATGGCGGGGCGGCAAAATGTAATGTTTTCACGCGCACGGCTCTCGCTTTGTTCGGTCAAGTTCCGTGGCGTGCCGTGCCAGTGATGTGGGTCGAAGCACTGCTTTTGCCCAGATGGTCGCCGCTCAATATCTATCGCGTATCCTACTGGTCGCGGACCGTGATGGTGCCGCTAATGGTGGTCGTAGCGCTGCGTCCGCTGGCGCGCAATCCGCGCCGGGTCGACATACGAGAGCTGTTCGAAACACCGCCGGAGCAGGAAAACCACTACTTCACCAATCCCACCGGCCACTGGCTGGGCGAAATCATGCTCGTGGTTGATCGCGTGCTCCGCGTATTGTTTGAGCCGCTACGCCCTGGCTTTCTCAAGCGGCTTGCGATCAGAAAGGCGATGGATTTTGTCACTGAACGTTTGAACGGTGTCGACGGCCTCGGCGCCATATTCCCCGCCATCGCCAACACCATCATGGCATTCGACGCGCTTGGCTATCCGCGTGACAAGCCGGAACTTGCCGACGCGCGGGAGGCATTGCGCCGGCTCCTTGTTCTCAAGGACGAGATTGGCTATTGCCAGCCCTGCGTTTCTCCAGTGTGGGATACTGGGCTTACGAGCCACGCTTTGCTGGAGGC
>CAZCVU010000107.1:0-7632 GCA_964501745.1 uncultured Flavobacteriales bacterium
AGCGCCCTTGCTTTCAGCGATCAGGCGATCGTCGTCAATAGCTTCTCGAAATATTTCTCGATGACCGGCTGGCGGCTTGGCTGGATGGTAATGCCGGACGATCTCGCCCGTTCTATCGAGCGCCTTTCGCAAAACATCTATATTTCGCCCCCAACACTTTCGCAGGTGGCGGGCGTCGCAGCCTTCGATTGCCGAGAAGAACTCGACGCCAATGTTGCGCGTTACGCGGCGAACCGCGAACTTTTGCTACGCGAGCTACCGAAGGCTGGGTTCGAACGCCTCGCGCCTTCGGATGGCGCCTTCTATATCTATGCCGATGTCGGACATGTGACGAACGACAGCGAAGCTTACTGCCGGGCGTTGCTTGCACGAACCGGTGTCGCCGCTACGCCTGGCGTTGATTTCGATCCTCAGCGTGGGAATCGTTACGTGCGCTTTTCGTTCGCAGGGGATACCGATGAGATTTCCCGGGCGGCCAAGGCCCTGATTGCCGATCGCGCGGCCTTTACTTCTTCCTGAGGGGAATTTGGACAACGGCAAAGCCAGTGGCGCTGAACGCGGCCTCTGAAGCCGCCAGATAGAAGTTCCACATCCGGCGGAACCGCTCGCCATACTTGGTCTGGTCCAATGCATGAAAAGCGGCGTTGAATCGCCGCCGCCAATGTCGCAGCGTTCTTGCGTAGTTGGTACCATCATGGAGATACGGTTCCCGCTCCGGTACCATGCCGCCCTGCGCGGCACCGGTCAGAACCTCGTCCAGGGTCGGAATGTAGCCACCCGGAAAGATGTACTTGTCGATGAACGGGCTCGTAGTGCCGGGGCACGGTCGGATGATCGTGTGGACGAGCGCTCGGCCATCGGCCTTCAGCAGACGCCGAACCGTCGCAAAGAACTCACTGAAGTGGCGCCGGCCTACATGTTCGAACATGCCGATGCTTATCGCGCGGTCATATTCGCCGGTGTGGGCGGCACCGTGAATTCGATAGTCCTCTAATTCATACGACACTCGATTGCCGAGCCCGGCAGGCACTCTTTCGTTTGCCATGTTGCGCTGTTCGTCGGCGAGCGTAATTCCAGTCACATGCGCGGCATCGGTTTCACGACCAATCATCCGAGTCAGCTCGCCCCAACCACAGCCGATATCGATCACGGTCATGCTGGAGCCGACCTGGAGACGCTCCATTGAGGTGCGAAGCTTGTTCAGTTGAGCCTCACGCAAACTCTGCGTTGGGCTTTCAAAAAAAGCACAGGAGTAGTTCATGCCCTCGTCCAGAAACGCCTGGTATAGATCGTTGCCAATATCGTAGTGATGCGCCACGTTGCGCTGGCTCGAGCTTGGCGTGTTGTGGCGGTGTTTGGGTGCGATGAGGTTTTGACATGCCTCCACAATCCGGACTGCTGCGCGTTCGCTGAACACCTCGTGGTTCTGCAGCAAAATACCGATCAAGCCGGCCAGGTCATCGCCATCCAGATCCCACCTTCCATTCATGTAGGCTTCGCCGAATCCGAGCTCGGCATTCGCCAGCAGCGCAGGAAACAGGCGAAGCGATTCAACCTGCATCCTGTAAAGGGGCCCCTCTCCATTCCCCAACGTCTGCTGCCACAAATCGCGGTATCGCAGCTGGACGCGTCCTTGGCGGACGAGTACGCCGAGCAGGGACATCGCAATTCGGAAAAACAGGAAGGACGGCTGAAGGCTGCCTCCCATGATGTTGCCATCGCCGTAGGATGGCGCGTCTGAATGATTCGGAAGCGCATTCCGCTCGGTCATCGGCCCCTCCGTTTCGACAGATGGTTCCTGCAACGCACATCAACTGGTGCTCTGCAGGCCACTTCAGCAAAACGACCCGCTGGGCGTAGCGGACTCCAGACTCACGACGCTAGCCCATTTGACTCAAAAAATTTAGTTCAGGCGGAGCGGGGCCGTCAACCGCGGCCCAAAGGATGTGGAGGTGTGCGTTAGGTTTAAGAATTGCGCCGGTTAGCTGATCGCCCGTCGCCACCAGCCGCGCCGAGCGGGCTTATCGTCCGATTCGGCCGGTGTGGGCGGCCCATCTGGCAATGCGGTCTCCGAGTTGTCCGATGCATTCGGGAGGATCTCAGACGCGGCAGCGGTCTGTGAAGCGTCAACCGCAACAGCTTCTTCCTTGGCTCCAGCCAACTCGGAACTCTTCGCATCAGTCGGTGGATTCTTGCCCGGGCCGACGTCGCCATTGCCACCGGCCGCACCCTTAGTCTTCGATGCGCCTGCCGCCGTGTCTTGCTCGCTGGAAACCGCTGTCTCTGCCTTATCCTTGGGCTTGCTAACCTTAGGTTTGCGGCGGGCAGGTCTTCGCCGCTTTGCCGGCTGGCGTTTTCCATTGCCATCTTGGGCCGCGTCTACGGAGGCTGCGGCCTTATCACCTTTGGCCACGGCAGTTTCGGGTTCACTCACGGATGCCTCGCCGTTTCCGGTCGACTCTTCGGACGCGTCTGCGGCTTCCGCAGCACTCCGTTCTGCCGGCGTCCGCTGGGAACGTCTTCGTCCACCGCGACGTCCCCGCCTTCTCCGCTTGCGCGGTGCTTCGTCGGTCGCCTCACGCTCGCCGTCGCTTGCAGCCTTGGACGGTTCGGTGACCCTAGAGTCGTCGGCTGGTTGCTTGTCCACAACCTCAACATCCGCTGGTGTCGCCTCCACAGTACGCTCGCTTCGCGTCGTACGGGCGCGTCGTCGGGGCCGCCTTTTTTGCGTACTTTTTTCGCTGTCATCCGCTGCTTTGGACTCCGTTGGCGTCGTCGTTGCCTCGGCAGTGCCGGTCGTTTTCGACTTGCCGGCCTCTTCATTGCGTTCGATGCGAAATGCAGGTGGAATAAGGGTTTCGTCGGCTGCTATCTGAACGTCGATGCCGTGCTGAGTTTCAATCTGAGCAAGCGCCCGGCGCTTCCTGTTGAGGATGTAGAGCGCAACCGGCGTCGCGACGAAAAGGGTGAAGTCGCTTGCTGACCGCCGAAGGGATTCCTCCTCAACACCCCTCAGCGCATGCAGCGCGCTGGCCTCCGTTGTTCGTACGTAACCAACGCCTCCGCAGTGGGCGCAGATCTCGCTCGAGGCTTCGGTCAGGCTGGGGCGCAGCCTCTGGCGTGACATCTCAAGCAGGCCGAACGGACTGATGCGGCCGACCTGGATACGCGCCCGGTCATCCTTCATCGAATCCTTCAAGCGGTGTTCGACCGCATGGATGTTCCGCGAAACTTCCATGTCGATAAAATCAATAACGATCAGCCCCGCCAGATCACGCAATCGTAGTTGACGTGCCACTTCCTCGGCCGCCTCTTGGTTTGTTCGCAGCGCTGTTTCCTCGATGTGCCGTTCGCGTGTTGCCTTGCCGGAGTTCACGTCGATGGCGACCAAGGCTTCGGTGGGGTTGATTACCAGGTAGCCTCCAGATTTGAGGCGAACCACCGGGTCGTGGACATCGTCCAACTGCTTTTCAACGCCGTAGCGGTAGAATAGCGGTGCGCTGCCATCCTTATAGGATTTCACGTTCTTCGCATGGCTCGGTACGAGCATGCGCATAAAGTTTTTGGCGAGCCGATAACCGTCTTCACCCTCCACGAGGATTTCCGAGATCTCCTTCGAATACAGATCACGGATCGACCGTTTTATTAGGTTCGCTTCCTCGTAGATAAGAGCTGGTGCCTTGGATTTGAGCGTAAGGCTGCGAATATCGTCCCACAGCTTCAGGAGATACGCTTCGTCGCGGGTGATCTCGGCCTTTGTCCGTTCCGCACCTGCAGTTCGCACGATAACGGCCATACCTTCAGGAATTGCGAGACCATCGAGGATCTTCTTCAAACGCTTACGGTCGGCAGCAGAAGCAATCTTACGGCTGATTCCGCCACCCCGAGCCGTGTTGGGCATCAACACGCAATATCGCCCGGCGAGCGACACATAGGTCGTTAGCGCCGCACCTTTGTTGCCGCGCTCCTCCTTGACAACCTGCACCAGGAGGATCTGGCGGCGTTTGATTACCTCTTGAATCTTGTACTTGCGATACGAGCCGAGGCGAGGTCGGACAACGTCGTCACTATCGTCGCCGCCGACGGTTTCAACGGCCGCGCCGTTTTCGTCTTCCTCGTTTTCCTCCAGTTCCGCTCCTTCGGCTATCAGCCGCTCTCGATCGGAAACCGGAATCCGGTAATAGTCCGGGTGGATCTCGTTGAAGGCGAGGAAGCCGTGACGGTTACCCCCATAGTCGACGAACGCCGCCTGTAGGGAGGGCTCAACCCTGGTTACCTTTGCGAGGTAAATGTTACCCTTGAGCTGCTTTCTGTTGTCTGATTCGTAATCAAAGGCTTCAAGGGCATCTTTATTGACGACGACCACCCGAGTTTCCTCTGGATGGCTCGCGTCGATCAACATTCTACGCGCCATTATGTACAACTCCGTCACGCACCACCGGCGCTCCGCGCGCAAAGCGCCGTGGCAGTACGTGGTTAACTGTCATGAGGCCTGCGTCGCGCCCACCCGTCTGTCGAACAGCTCGCGAATGCGAAACCAGGACGGAATCGGTTTGAGGCGCTTGCCCGGGCCGAATGCGATCGGAATCCCGACTGCACACAGCCTCATGGCCTCACATGATTCAATTACCAATCCGCTGACCTGCCGCCCATCGTGATCCTTAGTTAGGCGATGAATGCCTACAAGCAGCATTCCCTGCCATCAGGATCACTTCGCGCGGCAAACTTGGTCCAGCCAGACACGGCTGGCCACGCCAGCAGCTAAAAAATTCGCGCAACATCACCTTACGCCGTATCACAGTTGCCCGGCAATCCGTTTGTGGGTCGCCCCATCAAGGTCAAATGCAAGGGTTGCACAACAATTTGATCGTTGACAGCGAAGCTGGCGCTCGCGTCAAGATAGACCAAGCGGGCTCTCAATAGTATATATAGTGGTGGGCGGTAGCCGGAATTACAATATGTGGGATTGGGTGCGATCGAATAGGCGAATCTTCGCTGCCTGCGCTTGGCTTGCTCTTAGCGCTACGATCGCACCGCCTGCGCTCGCAGCTGACCTCGCTGTATCGGCTGCGCGCATCGGTGTGCATCCGGCGGCCACGCGGTTCGTGCTCGAATCAACTGCGCGGTTCGCCTATCGCGTCTTTACGCTCGCAGAGCCATACCGAGTGGTCGTCGACTTACCCGAAGTCGACTGGCGCGTCACGGCTGCGCCGGGCGACTCTGTTGTGCCCGCCGTGGGTGTCATTTCGAACTTCCGCTATGGGTTGTTTCAGCCCGGCAATAGCCGGGTCGTCATAGATCTTGCCGTACCTGTCGCCATAATGCGGCATTTCATCCTACCTTCGAGTGACGGTGGACCGTTCCGGTTCGTGCTCGATCTCAAGGAAGTTCCACCGCAAGATTTTGATCCTCGCAAGACAGATATCCGAACCGCAGACTGGAAAGACGCGCAGGCAGCCGTCTCACGCAGTGTGGTTCCGGCGCTGCGGCCCCGGGCGCGACCTCATGAGAAGCCCGTTATCGTTGTCGATCCGGGCCACGGCGGGGTCGATCCCGGGTCGATCGGCGTTACCGGTGCGTATGAAAAACGGATCACCTTATTGACGGCCCAAATGGTCAAGCAGATCTTAGAAAGCAGCGGCCGCTACGAGGTCGTGCTGACGCGCAAGCGCGATGTGTTCCTGCGGCTGCGAGATCGGTTCGAGGTAGCGCACCACGCAGACGCCGCGCTGTTCCTATCGCTGCACGCGGATTCGTCGCCCAAACGCTCCGTGCGTGGTGCCTCGGTCTACACGCTTTCCAATCGGGCATCCGATAAAGAGGCGGAGGCACTGGCGGCCAAGGAGAATAAGGCGGATATCATCGCCGGGGCGGACCTAAGCGACTATCCACCAGAGGTGTCGAGTATCCTGATCGATCTCGCGCAGAGCGATACCAATGAGGAATCATGGCATTTTGCCGAGATGCTGGTGGAGGAACTGGAGGGGAAGATTAAGATCCTGCGGAACACCCACCGTTTCGCGGGATTTGCAGTTTTGAAATCGCCCAACGTACCCTCGCTGCTGATCGAGCTTGGCTATCTGTCAAATCGGAGCGACGAGAAGCTATTGCGCAGCAAATCCTATCGCGAGCAATTCGCCGGCGCGGTGTTGCGCGCAGCCGACCGCTACTTCGAGCGGTTAAAGAGCCTCGGGCGATCATAACTTTGCCACATTCTTTACCGACATTTGACGCCTAGGTAGGCAATACAGCCAACGATTCGAGCCGATGATTCGCTTAGCAAAGATCATCCTAGTTCTGACCTCTTTGTGCCTGTTCGGCGTTCTTGCCGTCGCCGGCGGCGGTGTCTATCTGCTGTGGCGTTATGGTCAGGATCTGCCGGATTATCGGCAACTCGCCAACTATCAGCCAAAGACGATTACCCGCTTTCACGCAGGTGACGGACGGTTGATCGCCGAATATGCGACCGAACATCGTGTCTTTGTCCCTATCCAGGCCCTACCTCGTACATTCGTTCAGGCATTTATCGCTGCCGAGGATCAGAATTTCTTCACGCACCCGGGCGTAGATCCGATCGCGCTGGTCCGGGCGACGCTCACCAACATAACCAACATCGGCAGCGATCGTCGTCTTGTTGGCGCATCGACGATCACGCAACAAGTTGCAAAGAACTTCCTGCTGTCCAGCGAGATCTCTATCGAACGCAAGATCAAAGAGGCAATTCTGTCATTCCGGATCGAGCGCGCATTCTCGAAGGAACAGATACTCGAACTCTATTTAAACGAAATCTATCTTGGCTATGGTTCCTATGGTGTTGCCGCCGCCGCACTGAACTATTTCGATAAGTCGCTTCATGAACTCTCCGATGGCGAAATGGCATATTTGGCGGCGCTTCCGAAGGCACCGAACAACTATCATCCCGTGCGCAATCCGAAGGCGGCCAGAGCGCGACGCAACTGGGTCGTCAGCCGGATGTATGAAGAGGGCTTCATCGATGCGGAAACCGCCAGGCGCGCGCGCGCCGAACGTCTGCGTGTCGTGCCCAACACGGGTGCCGCACTCGCGCAAGCGGACTATTTCGTCGAAGAGGTTCGACGCGAACTGGTTCAACGCTACGGGGAGGCTCGGCTCTATGAGGGTGGCCTTTCGGTGCGAACGACCGTGGATCCGACGCTGCAGAGGATTGCCGACGAGGCCCTGCACCGCGGATTGATAGTCTACGATCGGCGGCACGGATGGCGCGGTCCATGGGCCCGCATCGAGGTGATGGAGAACTGGCTGGGGGTGCTCCGCGGGATCAAGCGCCCCCCTGGCACCGAGGGCTATGAGTTGGCGGTCGTTACGAAGCTCAATTCCGGAAGCGCCACGATCGGCCTGACGACGGGCCGAATGGGACACATACCGTTGGCGGAGCTCAAATGGGCGCGTGCATGGCTCGGGAAGGAGGGGCGGGGGCCACGGATTAAGAAACCGTCCGATGTGCTCCTTGTCGGCGACGTCGTTCTGGTTCGCGCGGCGTTTGAAAAGACCGAGGTCAAGGAGGGTGAGGAGCCCAGCTATCCGCCAGGTACATATGCGCTACATCAGGTGCCTGAAATCAACGGCGCAATCGTAGCTCTGGATCCGCATACC
>CAZCVU010000108.1:0-7623 GCA_964501745.1 uncultured Flavobacteriales bacterium
GAGCTGGTATTGGCGTGCGGCAGGGCGATTTCGACCTGCTCGCTTATGTCAACAACTGGATCAACTGGCGGAAGTCGGGTGGCTTCATCCAGGACCGTTTTGACTACTGGTTCGGATCTGTCGAGTGGTTCGGCTTGGATCCCAAGAAGGCCAAGAAGTAATTTCGTTCGTTCACAGGGCCCGACCGGCTCTGCGGCAACTAGGGATCAGGGTGGTGCCGGGCGACCGGCCCGCCCTTTTTTCTTGGCCGAACTAGCCGTATAAGTGGGTCGAGCGAAGAGGTTTGGACTTCCGAAGGATGTTGCCTTTGGACGTGGGGGGAGTTAAGCGCATGGCAAAGAAACAGACCGCCAAGAAATCGCCACTCGGCTGCACCGTCGACTTCGATCAGCCTGGACGCCAGGTTGGATTCATCCGGCTTATGTGGTCGGACAACAAGCATGCGGGCGGCGTGATCCCCGTGCCGATCGCCGTCATCGCCAATGGCAAAGGGCCGACGATACTGATTACCGGCGGTACGCACGGTAACGAGTATGAAGGGCAGATTATTGTCCAGCGGCTGATCCGCGAGCTCGATCCGGCCAGCGTCAGCGGGCGTCTGATCCTGATGCCGGCGCATAACTATCTGGCGGTGATGGACGACAAGCGTTGTGCCGAGGCCGACGATGTCAACCTGAACCGGATCTTCCCGGGCGATCCCAACGGCGGCCCGACGGAGCAGATCGCCTACTTCGTCGAGACCGTGATACTGCCGCTGTGTGACTACGGAATGGACCTTCACACCGGCGGCAACGCCAATGATATGCCGCCTTGTGGGTATTTGCGCATCGGCGGCAGTGCCGCGCTGATGAAGAAGAAGGTCGCCATGGCGGAAGCGTTCGCCGCCCCATTGACGGTCGTCGTCTCGAAGACCTCCTCGACCCGCTCCGTTTCGGCGGCCTGCGATCGCCAAGGCGTGGCCAGCCTGGCGACCGAACTCGGCGGCGGCAATACGGTGTCGCGTGAGGCGATGGCAATCGGAACCGAGGGCGTCAATCGGGTGTTACGCCAAATTGGCATTCTGGCAGCCGATCCGGCGGACAAGGATGCCCCCAAGACGCGCTACATCGAGTATGGCGACAGCAGCTGCTTCACGATTGCCCCCAGCGAAGGTTTATTCGAGCCCTACTGCACGTTGGGCGACACCGTGAAGAAGGGACAGAAGGCCGGTTGCGTGCACTCGCTGGAGGCGCCAGAACTGGTGCCGACCGAGGTCACCTTCAGCCACGAAGGGCTGATCGTCATGGAACATATCCATGCGCCGGTGAAGCGTGGCGACTATCTGTTTTGCGTCGCCACGGACACCGAGGCCAGCGCCCTGGCCGGCTAAGGTTCCCTACAGCAATATCGGCCATATCCAGGCCGTCGCCGGCACGCCATATGCGCGCTTCAGCTGCGGAATTGCTTGCTGAGCGCCAGCCATTGGCGCTGGTAGGATGAACCGATGTCGCCGCCGTAGATCTTGTCGGGCAGGGCCGCCAGCTTCTCATAAATCAGGCGTCCGACGATCTGGCCGTCCTCAAGCATGAAGGGAACCTGGTGCGAGCGAACTTCGAGGACTGCCTTCGAGCCCGCGCCGCCGCCGTCGGGATCACCGAATCCGGGATCGAAGAATCCGGCGTAGTGAACGCGAAACTCACCGACCAGCGTGTCGTATGCCACCATTTCCGCAGCGTGGTCCGGCGGCACGGCGACCGGCTCCTTGGACGCGAGGATATAGAAGTCGTCCGGGTTTAGAATCAGAGCCGAGCCGTGGCCCGCAAGAATAGGCTCCCAAAAATCCTGCGCGTCGTAATGGTCGATGAGTCCAATATCGATGAGCGGCGCATGCTTTCGCGCCTTGTAACCGATCAAATCGGACTTGCCCTGCCCGCGCGTGTCGACGGTTATCGGAAGGGCGCCGCGAACCGGCTGCTCTGTGCCGGATTGCTGTTCGGTCAGCTTGGCATGCAGGTTGGCCAGGCCGGATTCGCCGACCATCGGCGAGCCGCGTTTCAGCCGCAGCTGCGACAGCCTGTCGCCCTTGCGAACGACGACGCTGAACGTCAGTGGTGAGACCTCGGCGTAGAGCGGCCCGCGATAGCCGGCCTGTACCCGGTCGAACTCCGCACTGCGATCCGTAATCAAGCGCGTGAAGATATCGAGGCGGCCGATCGAACTCTTGGGGTTTGCCAGCGCCGTGAGGCTCTCATCCAGGTCCAGACTTTCCATCAGCCGTACCAGATATACGCAACCCCTCTCCAGCACGGCACCGTTCTGAAGATCGATTTCATGCATCGCGAACTCGGCGATCTTATCGTCGACGCTGGCCGTGCGGCCGGGCAGAAAACTGGCCCGAATACGGTAAGCGGTGGACCCGAGGCGCAGGTCGAGGCTGGCCGGCTGAATCTGTTGCTCGACGATGACCTCCTGGCCGCGAATCGAGCCCTTGGCGGCCAGCCGCCTGATGTCCTGCGACGGCAGTATGCCCGTCATCGGCTCGGCCTGTGGAGCCGACTCAGGTAGGGTCAGAGATGCGCTGTCGGTCATAGGTCTACTGTCTTACGTCCGCGCGTGAAGTAGCCTCGGTTGGCTTCGGCGCTGCTTGGTCGGTGTTGTGGTCAAGCACCTGGCGCCGCAGCATGGGGGGCAGAATAGTGGAATGTGCGGCCCGGTGAAGTGTCAAGTTGTCCACATTAGGCACAGCAAGATATCCACATCATGTGCATCAGATTCAGTGCCAAATCCATTGTCATTTCGACTTATCCCCAATTTCCATCAACAGTAGCCGGCATGAAGACGGGATAACTGTTGGACGGTTATTCGAACACAGGGGCCGCGAAATCTGCTGGCTTGATGCCAGCGGCGTGCCGCTGCCACATTTCCCTGAAGGCGTCCTCCAGACTCCGCACGAACCGAAGCGTTTGAAATGCCGGACCTGCAAGGCCGCTGTCCAGACGGCTCTTGACCTCGGCAAGCAGGGGCGGTCTCGCACACAGCTCGACGGCCAGTTCTTCGTAGGCAGTCGTATCCTCGACCACGAGATCGTCAAGGCCGGCGGCGCGGAGGATTGCTGCCGTAACTCGGCTCTGGAAGGTCTCTCCCGGCGCGGTAATCAGGGGAACGCCTGCCCACAGCGCGTCAAGCGCCGTCGAATGCGCGCTGAATGTCAGTGTATCGAGGAACAAATCTGCGCAGGCATGACGCGAGATATGAAGCGTCTTTTCGGGGATGCGAGGCGCGTTGATGAGGCGCTGCGGATCGATGCCCGAACGCGTTGCGGCAGCCCGCAGGTTTGTGAAGGCATCATCGCCGAGCCGCAACCAAAGCACGGCGTCAGGCGTGCGTTCGAGGATCCGCATCCACAAAGCAAAGACACTTGGCTCGATCTTGTGGGCACCGTTGAAGCAGCACAATACGGTAGCTCGTTCCGGCAGGCCGGCATCCTTTCGCGAAACCTCCGCCTGCGAGGACTTCAAGGAGTCGTCCGGTATCAGCCAGCCGTATGGCAGCGTCACCAAGGCTTCCTTGAAACAGGCCCGGCTTTCGGGCGTCACCAGATCTGGCCCGACCAGCGTAAAGTCGTGCAGGCCACCGGTTGTACCGGCAAAGCCGAGCCAGGCGACCAGAAGTGGTGCCGGCCGCAAGGCCATGATGTCCGGCCGGGCGCCGAGCACGAGGCCACCGAGATCGACCAAAATGTCGATTCCATCGGCGGCGATTCGCGTAGCGGCACCGTCTGCGGATAATTGGCCATCCTTCCGCAGATCCACAAACCGGTCCGCACCCGTTTCGACACGCCGACGGTAGACGCTTTGATCGTCTTCACCCGTCGAATAGGCGTAGGTCTCGATCCGGCCTGACTTGTGCACCGCAAACAGTGCGGAGACGAGATGTCCCACCGGGTGATCACGGAAATCGTTTGAGAGAAATCCGACACGCACTTTTGACGGAGTACGGGCTGCGGCGGCGGTCGGCGGGCCGCATTGGCCGCGCACACTCGACAAGAGCCTGGTTGCGCGCATCATCGCTATCTTCGCAAGATCTTCGGGCGATAGGGGCAAGGACAGGGCACCGAAGGCGCCGAGCGCGCCGACTTGCTGATTACCTTCGGCAATTTCGCTGCGGACGCGCTCAACAAGCGCGTCATAGTCACGCCAATCGCAGGTTGCCAGCCGGGCATTCAGCAGACCGGCGGTCGCGGGGAAATTCGTTGGGTCACATTGTAATGCGGCATCGAAACTATCCGTTGCCGCGAGGTGTTTCCGTTGCGCCAGAAGAACCTGCGCCAGGCCGTAGTGCGTCTCGGTGGCGTCAGGTGATAGCTCGACCGCCTTTCTAGCCTCGGCTTCGGCCTCATCGTCGCGTGCAAGCATGCTGAGTGTGCCGGCGAGGTTAACGCGTGCCTCAAGATGATCAGAACGTAGTTCAATCGCCTTTTGGAACAACGCCACTGCCTCGTCGGCCCGCCCCGACGAAACCAGTACAGTCGCCGCATTATATGGAAATCCGGCGTCGCCCGGATCGAGTCCTTGGGCGGTTGCGTAGCTTTCCAGTGCCTCTTCTGTGCGTCCCAGCGCATTGAGTGTGGTTCCTAGATTGCCGTGATATTTCGCAACCTGCAGGTTTCCATCGATGGCCCGGCGGAGGAGTTTTTCCGCGTCGTTATTCCTGCCGGTCTGATGCGCCAGAATGCCCAGCAGATTGAATGCTTCGGTGTTCTGGGGATCGGTTTTCGTTGCCTGGACGTAGGCTTGCCTTGCAGCATCAAGGCGTCCCGCTTTGTGATGTTCGAGCCCTTCGGCGAGTAGGTCGGCGACCGTCTTCATCGGACCAATGTTACTCGGCGGCGAGCGCATTTGCAGAGGCGGTGGATCATGATGGCGGCTTTCACGGGTCTAGAACCGGGCGACAATAAACAACCGACGGAAGGGATAGAGCGTGCGTCCGTCAGGCAGCGGTGGGTAGGCTGCCTTGAGATGAGTGCGGCACGCCTCCTCGAAGTCTTGGCGCTCCGCGCCGTCGAGCCTGTCGAGCAGGACCCGGATCCAGGTTCCTTTGCCCCACTCCAAGACCGGGTCGTCTCCCTCGAGCACATGGTGATACTCCGTCTCCCAGACGTCGAGTTCGCAGCCGAGCGGGGCCAACAGGTTAAAGTAAAAATCGGGGTCCCGCGTTGGCCTTTCGCGTTCCAGCTCGATCAACTTCTCCCGCCAGGGGCCAGCTTGCGTTGCCGCCCTAACAGCGGTTCCGGAGGGCGCATCGTCGTTATGCGGAATCTGAATGGCCAGCACGCCATCGTCGGCAACGAACCCGGCGATCCGAGGAACAAGTTTGGCGTGGTCGGGTATCCATTGCAGCACCGCGTTGGAGAATACCAGATCTGCTGGTTGGGCCGGGCTCCAGGCCGCAAGATCAGCTTCGACAAGTTCTATGTCGGGCACCTCTCGTCTAGCCCGTTCCAGCATTTCCCGCGACATATCGATGCCGGTGATCGTCGCCTTGGGCCAGCGTTGCCCGAGCAGTCGTGTGACGTTTCCGGCGCCGCATCCGAGGTCGAGGATCGACGCCGGGGTCTCTAGTGGAACGCGAGCCATCAGATCGAGCGCGGGCCGCAACCTGGGTCCAGCAAATGTGAGATACTGGTTGGGGTCCCAGGGTGCGTCGAGTGTCATGGCGGTCCTAATGTTACGGGGCGCGTTTGCGACGCGGTTTTCACCGTCGGAGACGCAGGATGTTATGATCGAAAGGAAGTTCACTTTGCGTTGACTCGTACTGCAGCCGACGATAGCGCAAACCGACGATAAAGGAGAAGCTGTGAAACTTGAGCGCGAGCAGGCCGAGGTCGTGGCACTCGAGGCGCTTGCCTTCTTGGCGCTCGAAGCGGATCGTCTCGGCCGGTTTCTCGGCCTGACAGGCACCGGTCCCGAACAGGTTCGCGATCGATATTCGGATCCAGAGTTTCTTGCTGGAGTATTGGACCACGTCCTGTCGGATGAGACGCTGTTGATCGCCTTTGTTGAGGAACGCGGCTTGGATCCGTTGCTACCCGCTGCCGCGAGGCGTGAACTTCCTGGTGCCGATGCCAAAGGCTGAAGGACTGGTAAATTAATGCTTGAAGCCAGCACCTGCGGCGGCCGGTCCGGCGCTACCAGATCGGTCGACGCGCGATGAGTCGAACCGTCAAACCCGACTCGATCGTCTCCGAGGCACGTGATGCGCTCAATGCGGGCGAAGGCACGCGCGCCGAAGCCTTGCTTCGCGAGGCTGCGGCGGCCGGAGAAGTAGGGGCGGATGCCTTGTTGGCGCGTCTGCTGCACAGCAACGCCATGTTGGAGGAGGCGGAGACCTTTGCGCGCCGTGCGCTTGCAATCAATCCTGCCGATGGCCTGACAGCCGCGCGGCTCGGAGCAATTCTCATGGATAGGGGCATACTGCCGGAGGCTGTCGAGTATTTCCAGGCGGCAACGTCGGCTCGACCCGATTTGGCGGAACTCCAAAATGATCTCGGAAACGCCTTGGCTGCGGCCGATCGGATCGAAGAGGCCGAAGCGGCGTTGCGGAAGGCGCTGTCGCTGAATCCCAATCTGGCGGTTATCCACAACAATCTGGGAAATGTCCTTAAACGGGTCGGCAATCCGGCCGCCGCAATTTCCGCCTATCGGAATGCACTGGAGCTGGAACCGGCATATGCCGAAGCGGAGAATAATCTCGCCATCACTCTTCAGACCATGGGTGATATTGAGGCTGCCCTCGACCACTACAAGCGGGCAATCGAGCTGTCGCCCGAGTTTGCCGCCGCTCACACTCATCTCGGCACGGCACTCGCGGCTGAAGGTCGGCTTGAGGAAGCCCTTGCGGAACACCGGCAGGCTATCGACCTGGCGCCGGAAATGGCCGACGCGCACAACAATCTCGGCATCATTCTCAAAGACCGTGGTGCGCTGGCGGAGGCCGCTGCCGCCTATCGGCAGGCCTTGGAATTCAAGCCCGGCGATGCCAGCATTCATTCGAATCTCCTGCTCTGCCTGTGCGGGGATCCCGAGCAGGACGAGGCGTCGCTATTTCGCGAGCATCGCCGCTGGGCAGAGCAGCATGAAGGGCCGTCAGCGGACGTGATCGCGGATTTCGATGGCATCGCCGCAAATCCGGATCGCCGGTTGCGGGTCGGTTACCTTTCTCCTGATTTCTACAATCATTCGGTCGCTTATTTCGTCGAAGGTGTCCTGGCCAACCATGACCGGCGGCACTTTCAGGTAACCTGCTATTCCGACGCTGCAACAGACGATGACATGACTGCGCGCCTCAGGAGCAGTGCCGATGCCTGGCGTCGGACGGCGGCGATGTCGGACGCAGAATTGGCGGCTCGAGTTCGCGCCGACCGCATCGACATAGTGCTCGATCTGGCCGGGCATACTTCCGACAATCGCCTGTCACTTTTTGCGCAGCGCGTCGCACCGGTCCAGGCAACTTGGATTGGTTATCCGGCGACGACGAAAAGCAGCACGACTGGGCCTGGACTGGAATTGGCAACCTTACCGTCCGCCACGATCCTGGGCTGCAGGCGCAGCACGAGATGTTCGCCTCCGTTACCTATTTTCACGA
>CAZCVU010000109.1:0-7588 GCA_964501745.1 uncultured Flavobacteriales bacterium
CCTCCCTTATGAAAACACCTCAATCTGTCCCAAAGGCGCTGACGTCAGACACGTGCGCGTTGCTGGCAGGTTGAAGTGGCAGCGAACGAAGGCCGTTATTACGGCCTGTTCCTGCGCACGATTTCGAGCTTCAGCGTATCTTGACGTCGATGTTGAAGTTCAGTGGGGCGATGCCCGCGCTGGCGGCGCAGGTGCCGATGCCGTGTTGTCCGCTGCTGCCGAGCCTTGAGGTCAACGATTCGAGCTCGCGCGGCTCGTACTGCATGGCAGAAGCGAACTGCGATGCCGTTGCCGCGCAGTAGGATGTGCCCTGCATCAGGCTGCGATATGAAGCCTCGTTCGCAAGGCGGGTGATGAAGTGGTCGAGGCGTCTCGTCGCCGCCACGCCGTACTCACGTTCGAACAGCTGACGCAGCGTCTGGCCACGCACTGTCAGGGCCTCGCGGAATTTGGTGACGAAGGCATTGTAATGGGTTTGTTGGCCGCAGGTGAGGGCCGCTACCATCAACTCAGTCTGCAGCACGCGCGCATCAAGCGCTGACTGTTCTGAGGGTGAGGCACACATCAGCGCGACCGCCGGACCGGTCGCCATCAGCGTCAGCCCCGCTATTCCCAAAGCCATGCCGCGCATATAGCTTCGCTGCAGACGCAAACGGATCCTCCCCCTCTTATTGTCTCCCGTTTGGCCTGGAGTCCGATTTATCTGCGGGCTGCCTAGGACCACGGCCATTATGTCAGTTTTGATGAATCACAGCAAGTTCGTGTAGTTTCTTGTTGAAGGCCGTTGTTCGTCGAACAACAGACGGCGTGCGGCGTCAAAAACCTGATGTTTTAGCGCCGTGATCGGCGATAGGCTGCACGCTACCGCAAACGCAGCAGCAAGTTGGCGACTTGATGACACCGGCGCACGCGCTGACGCTTTATGTTCTGCTCGGGCTGTTGGGGCTAAGCCTCATCATTCCTGGCCTGCTGGGCATGTTCCGGCTAAGCGAGGGCAGTAAGTGGCTGTTCGCCGAGACGGTCGATGCAAGAAATCATCTTCGCGCGTTGAATGGGATGATGACCGCGGTAGGGATAATCGCCTTGTGGGCCTGCTGGGATATCACCGGGGCCCGTGGACTTGTCATCGGCCTCGGTATTGTCATGGTGGCCCTGGTAGCGGCTCGGCTCTACTCGATGGTGATCGATGGCCTGCCCGGCGGCTTGACCATTCTCTACCTTGCTGTCGAGGTGCTGATGGCGACGGTTTTCCTGGCCTGGCCGCCGCCTGCACGCTGAATCCTGATTTAAGGGCTCGGTGCCGCCTTTGCTTCTCTAACATATGCGGGCTTGACCAAACGCTCGCCCATGGGCTCAGGTTCTGAAAACTGAGGGAGATTGCATGATGACCGAACAGGCGGCAACCAATCACAGATCGCCCGGGTTCGCGAAGAATCCGGACTACCGGGTCGACTTTGAGCCGAGCCCGCGCCGCGTGCGGGTCGAGTTCAACGGCGAGATCATCGCCGATACCACGGCGGCCATGCTGATGCGCGAGACGCGTCACACGCCGGTCTACTATTTTCCGCGTGCAGACGTGAAGATGGCGGCGCTGCAGCGCACCGAGCACAGCAGTTACTGCCCCTTCAAGGGCGATGCCTCCTACTGGACAATTGCGGTAGAGGGACGGGAAGCTGAAAACGCCGTTTGGAGTTATGAGAACCCGTTCGAGGAGAAGACCGAGATCAAGGACTACGTGTCCTTCTATTGGGGCAAGGTCGACCACTGGTATGAGGAGGATGAAGAAATCTTCGTCCATCCCCGCGATCCTCACAAACGCATTGACGTCGTGCCAAGCCACAGGCCGGTCCGTGTGATGCTGGGCGGTCAACAGATCGCCGAGACGACGCGCGCGCATTTCCTGTTCGAAACCGGGCTGCCAACGCGGTATTACCTGCCGTCGGATGACGTGCGCACCGACTTGCTGGAGCCCAGCGACACCCACACCCAGTGCCCCTACAAGGGGATCGCGTCATATTGGACCGCGGTGGTTGGCAGCCGGCGCTTCGAAGACATCGTCTGGAGCTATCCGCAGCCGATTCCGGAATGCCCGAAGATCAAAGACTATCTCTGCTTCTTCAACGAGCACGTGGACGCCATCTTTGTTGATGGTGCGGAAATACCGCGGGTAGAGACAGCTTGGAGCAAGCGCTAAGCCTCGCCGCGACGCACGAGTAGAAGCGGTCGGACACCATTTGGCTGGCAACGTCTTGGCGGGAGGTTTCTAAGCCTGTTCACGCGGTCGGCGATTGATCGCGAGCGCTACGGGTGCAAAGGGGGATCAGCAGTCGCAGAACTACCGTGTTCAGGACGACGATGCCGATATTGCTGTACCAGCGCAGCCACCTGGCTTGGCTGAGTTTGCGGCGGGGTGCGGCAAACTCCCACAATACGACAGCGGCAAATATGCCGAGAAGGAAGCTGAGCCTGATCGCCGGTTCGTTGGCGCTGACGAACTCCGAGATTAATCCATCCTAACAGCTAGTGCCGATTCCAGTGGTCGGCGGTACGCGCCTGCATTTCATGCCTCTGCTGCCCTGCTTGTGGCAACCAGGAGCTATGGCTACACTCGCAACCGGCAGGGCGCACTGACCTCATGTTAGCACAACGAGACAAAACAGTCGGGCCGCCAGCTAGGCGGAGCGAGGACCAACGATTGCTAACCGGGTGCGGCCGGTTTGTTGCGGACCTCGACCTGCCAAATCAACTCTTTGCCTGCATCTTGCGGTCATCGCATGCGCATGCACGCATTGTCCACATCGATGTGGCAGCGGCCTCGGAGGCGCCCGGCGTCAGAGGCGTCTATACCGCGGCCGAGCTTGCGACAGCAGGTCTCAGCGATATGCCGCAAACGAAGATGTGGATGCCAGACGGCCCAGCCGTACCTTCGCGGCCGCTTTTGGCGAAGGAGACGGTTCGATTTGTCGGTGAAGGGGTCGCATTGGTCGTTGCCGGTACGCTGAGCGCGGCGTTGGACGCGGCGGAGCTCATCGAGGTCGAATACGATGCTCTGCCACCGTTGATCGATATGCGCGCGGCCAGCGAGTTCTGCTTCGACTGGGAGGAGGGGGATCGCGATGCCGTCGATCAGGCGTTCGCGAGTGCGGCTCATGTAACAACCATCGAGACCGTCATCAACCGCATCGCCATCAGTCCCTTGGAGCCACGCGCCGCGGTCGGCGACTACAAGGAGGAGCGGGGCTATCGGCTGCACGTTCAAAGTCAAGGCGTGCACCACATCCGCAATGTGCTGGCCGATACGATCCTCGGCGTTCCACGCGATCAGCTTCAGGTTCTAACGGGCGACGTCGGCGGCGCCTTCGGCATGAAGGTTTCCGCCTTTCCCGAGTATGCGCTGGTGCTCTACGCAGCGCGTCAGCTGGGACATCCGGTGAAATGGGTGAGCGACCGCGCCGAGGCATTTCTTAGCGATACCCACGGCCGCGATCAGGTCATGAAGGTCCAGCTTGCATTCGACGATGCGCAGAAGATCGTCGGACTGCAGGCCTCAAAACTGTCGGCGATGGGGGCCTATGTTACTGGCGACGGACCGGAAATGGCGACCAACCAGTTTTCAAAAGTGTTCGGTCACACCTATCACGTTCCAGCAGTACACGTCCGGGTACGCGGCGTCGCCACAAACACGACGCCGATTGCCGCATATCGCGGCTACGGAAAACCGGAAGCGATTTCGGTCGTCGAGCGACTGATCGACAGGGCGGCGCGCGAGCTGGGTGTCGATCGGATCGAGCTCCGGCGCCGAAATCTGATTTCAGAAGCCTCGATGCCCTATACCAATGCGCTCGGCAAAACCTACGATTGCGGCTGCTTCGAGCGGATCATGGACGTCGCCCTGGAGCGTGCGGATTGGCACGGCTTTGCCGGACGGAGGTCGGCGGCAGAGGCACGCGGCATGAAGCGCGGCATCGGCGTTGGCCTTTGCCTGCAGATGACCATGGGCATACCGATGGATATCAGCGAGGTCGCATTCTCGACCGACGGAATAGTTGTCGTGCGAACGGGAATGCAGGCCTGTGGACAAGGCCACGAGACAACCTACGCCCAGTTGGTCTCGGACTATCTCGGGATCCCATTTGCTGCGGTGCGCGTCGAGCAGGGAAATTCGGCACATTTACCCGACGGTGTTGGCACGGGCGCTTCGACCGGACTGACGGTTGGTGGCAGCACCATCTACCGTGCGACCGAGGCCTTGGTGGAGCAATGCCGGGCATACGCTGCGAATCATTTGGAGGCTGCGGTCGAGGATATCGTTCTCGAAAAAGGGCGGTTTGTTGTCGCTGGGACGGATCGCGATGTCGATCTGTTCGAACTTGCGCGTGCAATGGCGGACAATGGGGAGAAAGCGTGCGTCGCGCGCCTGCAACTGGACAGCGACCTTGAGACCACGCCCAACGGCGCGTATGTGGCGGAAGTTGAGGTCGACCCGACGACCGGCGCAACGACGCTGATCGCCTTCACCGCAGTCAACGATCTCGGCCGCGTTATCAACCCGGCAATCGCCGACGGGCAAGTCCACGGCGGCCTTGCCCAGGGCATCGGTCAAGCCATGGCAGAGGGCGTGATCTACGATGCGGCCACCGGCCAATTGCTGACTGGCTCGTTCATGGATTACTGCTTACCGCGCGCGGCTGATTTGCCGGCTCTGCTCGCCGCAACCGAGGGCATTCCAACGACCAAAACTCCACTAGGTGCGAAGGGTGCCGGTGAAATCGGCACAATCGGTGCACCGGCGCCGATCTTGAATGCCATCGCCGACGCAATCGGTGACGACGATTTCGACATGCCAACAAAACCCGAGCGGATCTGGCGTGCGCTCGGCGGCGGCAGCAATCAGGCTTGAATCTCGCCTGCTAGCTTGCGGTCGGATCTTCGCCATCGCGATCCGCCGCTGCGGGTTCGCGGCGGATACGCTCGATCGCATAGAGCGTCAGAAGCAAAAACCCACCGAGCAACGGGAACAGCACGAAGTCGGTCCAGCTAAGCCAGGCAACAACCCCGAAAACGCTTAGAATCGTTATCAGGAAAGGCGTGAAGCAACAAAGTCCGGTAAGCACCGTGCCGGTAATGCCAATCCGTAGCAGTTCGCGCGACGTCATGACTGCACCGCGCCATCGCCGGCAACAAAGGCCTCGAACATTTGCTCGATAGGTTCGCGATTGAGGTCGCGCGTGATCATCACAATGCGCGAGCGCCGATCGTCGTCAGGCCAAGACTCCAGCAATGCCGGTGGATGAAATACGTGCTGCACGCCGTGAATGACGACCGGCTGATCGGTCTCGTCGACGTTGAGGACACCCTTAATCCGCAGCAGAGATTCACCGTGAACTGCGATCAGGGCTTCGATCCACATAACGAACCCCTCCCAGTGGAGGGGCTTGTCATAGGTCAGGCAGAAGGCGTGGATGCTCTCGTCGTGCCGGTTCGGATCGTGATGATGCTCATGCCCGTGCTCGTGACCATGGTGACTGTCCTGGTGCTCCTCTGAGTAAGCCTCTTCGTGCAGCCACGCGGCAACGTCCGGCACTTTCTTGGCCGGATCGAAGAGCCCACAGTTGAACAGCGTCGCGGGCTCGATCTCGCCATGCCGGACCGGAAAGACCGGTGCTGCGGGATTGAGTGTCTGCAAACGCTCGGTTAGGGCCGCGACATCGTCTTCACTCGCAATATCGCCTTTTGTCACCAAAAGCCGATCCGCAACGGCCGCCTGTTTCACGGATTCGAAATGACTGTCCAGTTGCTTTGCGCCATTGACGCCGTCGACCGTGGAAATCACGCCGTCAAGCCTATAGCGGGCTGCGAGCACGGGATCGCTCATCAGCGTGTGCAGGATCGGTGCCGGGTCGGCAAGTCCTGTCGTTTCAATCACCACCCGGTCGAACTCCGGGATCTCACCCTTCACGCGGCGGACGAACAGGCTGCGTAGCGTTTCAATCAAATCGCCACGGATCGTGCAGCACAGGCAACCGCTGTTCAGCAGAATCGTATCCTCGCCCGACTTCTCCACCAGCATGTGGTCGAGACCCACCTCGCCGAACTCATTGATGACGACGGCTGTATTCGCCATCCCTGGATGGTGGAGCAGTCGCGACAGCAATGTCGTCTTGCCGCTGCCGAGGAAGCCCGTCAGTACCGATACCGGCAGCCGGGCATTTGCGTCAGGAACCTGTACCTCAGCCATGCTGCAACTCCTCGGCTTGTGGCTGCGTACTCTTGATGCAATCGGGGCAAAGGCCTTTGATCTCAATCGTTTGCTGCAAGGGCTCGAAGCCTTGCTGGCGCGCGCCGTCGCGAATTATACGGGCAATTTTCGGGTCGCTCATTTCGTGGGTTGAACCGCATTCCCGGCAGATCAGGAACTGGCTGCTGTGGGGTAGTCGAGGATTGGGGCAGCCGATAAAGGCGTTCAACGACTGGATACGGTGGATAAAGCCATGTCCTTCCAAGAATTCAAGCGCGCGATAGACGGTCGGTGGTGCGGCTTGCCGCCCGCTTTCATTGAGGGCATCGAGAATCGCGTAGGCGCCGACCGGCTCATGACCGCGCCAGATCAGTTCCAGGACGCGCCGCCGCGTTTTCGTCAGTCGCAATCCCTGGCGGGCGCATACCTCCGCCGCAATTGCGATCGCATCATCAATGCAGCGCTGATGGTCGTGGCCGCCAGCGAAAAACGAAGTGTGTATGACCATGCAGCATCATAGCATCGCTTGCGCGGCCGCTGACAACGGTGTCGTATATAGCGGATAACTACTACCGCAATATCGCAATACTCGATCATGTCCATAGACGAAAATTTGATCAGACTGACGGCCCGCCAGGCGGTTGACCTATTGAGGGCTAGCGAGGTCAGCCCGCTCGAGTTGGTCGAGGCGGCGCTTGCACGCCACGAGGCCGTTGACGGCGCCGTAAACGCCATGCCGACACTCTGTGCAGAGCGCGCACGAGACCAGGCGCGCCGCATCATCGATCGTGGAACACCGTCGCATGAAGGCGTCGAGGCGGCTGGCGTCTGGCTGGGCGGTTTACCGATCGCGGTCAAGGACCTGCAGGCCGTGGCCGGCGTGCGGACGACCTACGGATCACCAATCTATGGTGAGCACATCCCCGACCGTTCTGATCTTGCCGTCGAACGGTTGGAAGAGCGCGGCGCGATTGTAGTCGGCAAGTCGAACACGCCGGAGTTCGGGGCCGGTGCGAATACCTTCAACGAGGTTTTTGGCAAGACCCGAAATCCGTGGAACACGGCGCTGACCTGCGGCGGATCGTCAGGCGGTTCGGCGGTGGCGTTGGCAACCGGTCAAACCTGGCTGGCGACTGGCTCCGACCTCGGTGGTTCGCTGCGTATTCCCGCGAGTTTCTGTTCGGTCGTCGGATTGCGGCCGAGTCCCGGTCGTGTTGCACGCGGACCGGCTGTGCTGCCGTTCAATGTCTTGAGCGTCGAAGGGCCGATGGGACGCACTGTCGGCGACGTGGCGCTGATGCTGGATGCGATGAGCGGTTGGCACGCCTCCGATCCGATCTCGCTGCCGGC
>CAZCVU010000110.1:0-7583 GCA_964501745.1 uncultured Flavobacteriales bacterium
GCCCGATCAGAAAGCGAGCGAAGTCAAGCGCCTGCAGTCGCAAGGGCGAAAGGTCGCGTTTGTCGGCGATGGCATCAACGATGCGCCGGCCCTGGCCCAGGCCGATGTCGGCATCGCCATCGGCACCGGTACCGACATCGCCATCGAGGCCGGCGAGGTGGTTCTGATGTCGGGCGATCTCCGCGGCATTGTCAACGCTGCGTTTCTGTCGAAGCGCACGCTCAAGACGATCTGGTACAATTTCTTTTGGGCCTATGCCTACAACGTATTGCTGATCCCGGTCGCCGCAGGCGCGCTTTACCCGACAATGGGTCTGCTTTTGAACCCCATGCTGGCGGCGGCCGCGATGAGCATCTCGAGCCTCTTTGTGGTGACGAATTCGCTACGGCTGCGCGGCTTCGTGCCGCCAATCGAAAACGTGAAGCAAAGCGCAATGGCCCCCACCCGCATCGCTGAACAACATGCGTGATCCTGTCCGTTGGCCGGGCAGTGAATAAGAAACGGTTTGCGAGTGTTACTATGCTTGTGTTGGAGCATTCTATTGCGTTGGATCAATGAAAGCGCGGTATCGATATGCTCTGATTTATTCGACTAAGATGTTCTCGGGAACGGGTAACTGTCGATTTCTGGGCTCGGTCCTGGAGGTTGATAGATGCCCGGTGAGCTGAAGCTCCGCATCGCCGGCCGCACATTTCAAGGAGAATGATCATGCGCATGTGGCCAGTTTTTGGACTGCTCGTCGTGGCTTTGGCGGTGGGAGTGCTTGTTTTTCGACAAGCGCCGGGAGGAGCGGAAGTGGCGGTGGCCGAGGGAACCAAGATGACGGTCTACAAATCCCCCTACTGCGGCTGCTGCGGCGAATGGGTGGCGTATCTTCGCCGACGCGGCATGGCTGTCACCGTAGTGCAGAAGGAGGACATGAACCCCATCAAGGAGCTGGCTGGAGTCCCTGAAAGCCTTGCCTCCTGTCACACGGCCATGGTTGATGGCTATGTTGTCGAGGGGCACGTGCCCATTTCGGCCATCGGACGCATGCTGAGCGAGAGGCCGCAGATTCGTGGCATCGCCCTGCCAGGAATGCCATCTGGCAGCCCCGGCATGTCTGGGGCCAAGGAAGAACCCTTCGTCATCTTCGCCTTGGCCCAGAAGGCCGGCAGCCCGCCGAGCGTCTACATGAAGGAGTAGAATTTGCTGCGGTCAGCGTAGTGGCCGCGCGGATACAGAACCTATGCAAGAGGTCGGACAGGAAGCGTCTGATCTCGTCGAAATATCGCCGGGAATTCATTCGTGTCGAGGTGTCGGCGCACCCTAGGGAATATTCACACTAACGGCTAATCAGGGATGTAGCCGGTCACCGAGGAGGACGTCAAAGATGAAAGTCCGCGACATCATGAATATTAATGCCATACGAATTCTGAGCGGTGCGACAATCGCGGAAGCTGTTGAACTGGCTGCCACATCAAACTCCAGCGGGTTATTCGTTGTCGATGACGAGAACAACTTCATCGGCGTGTTGTCCGAGGGTGACATTATGTCCGCGGTCTTGCCCGACATCACTGAAATCATGGCGAGCAGTGGCGGCATCCAGGATTCTCAGGATATCTTCAGTGAAAAGGGGGCCAAGTTGGGCCGTGAGCGCGTTGACGAACATCTTGTTAAAGAGGTGATCACACTCAAACCGGAAGATAATGTTCTGAAGGCTGCGACAACCATGGCGATGAAGAAGATGCGGCGGTTGCCGGTCGTCAAGAACGGCAAATTGCTCGGCACGATTTCACGCGGCGACGTGTGCAAAAGAGTCATGGCGAAATAGGGTCGGGGGAGCGGATACCGAATCCTGGCGTGTGAGGAGATCGTCTCCATCAAGCGGTGCCGTCTACCTGGCTCATTGGTCATCGCCAATCGGAACCAGCAATTCAGCAGGGACAAGAAACGGCCTCGCCAAATCAGCTAAGCCCTAGTTTTTCAGTTCGGGAAGCAGCGGCGTTGCCATCTCAATAGACAATTCGTATGGATCGCTAGTCGTACCCGCCATATTTTGCGGGCGCTCGACCGCACTCGCGGAAGTCCAACTATCGATTGTTACATGAAGGGTTCGGCCCGCTTGATCAGTTCCTCAAGACCGGGTTCGTTCGGGTCTCTCGGTTTCCCCGGATGAATGATGGCGACCTGGCAGGACTCTGACGCCTCCACCATCTCACGATAGGTTCCGGCATCCAGGTCGGCGATATAGGCCTGCCGATTATCGTCATAGGCGAACATCGCGTTGTTGATCTCGGTGCACTCATCGCAGGTCGTGCAGCGCGGCGTCTCGATATAGGGGTCGTCCCCGGCCGGCTCTTCCGGCGCATCTTCGGGCGTTTCTTCGGCTAGCGCTCCCACCTCCACTGCCACCGGTTCAGCTGTCGGCGTCCCGGTTTGCTGCGCCGGCTGGCCCTGCAGCTCGGCCAGTTCCTTCTCTTTCTCCTCCTCCCATATCTGGCGTTCACTCGCGAGCAAGTTTCTGGCGTGCGAGTTGTCGATGCCACCGAGTTCCTGCAGGCTGCGCCAGCGTTGGCGATAGCGCTGTGCCGTTCGGATCAAACGGTCGTCAACGATGGCCTTCCGCAGCAGGCTGCCGTTCTCGATTAGCATGACGTAAGGCAAGGCTTCCGCCGTCGAGGCGGCTTCAGGATCGATGAATTGGTTGACCGGTACCAGCGCTGTGTCCGGTTCGTTTGCCTGTACCGACTCGAAACAATTGGCGTAACGCGGGTCACAGGCGACGAAATCGACGAAGGTAATGGCAAGATCTTGCGTGCATTTCTGATGGCTTTTGTCGGCGTAGGAAAAACGGTGTGTTGGCCAGTCGGCGTCGGCCTGTGGATTACTGGTGATATCGAAGCGCGCGGCCCAATCGACGCCTGCCGCTGGATCGTATGTGAAGGCTGGAAAGGCGCGACCCTCCATCGCCGCAGCCGCAATCAGATAAGGCGGCAGGTCTGGGCTGCTTCCGGCCGCGCCGGAAAACACGCTGAATAGAGCAGGGCCCGGGTAGGTCAAACCATCGACGATTCGATTCCGCAGCTGATAGAGATGCGAGGCGGCCGATTGCAGAACGTAGGCGTTGTTCTGGCCGAGCCCGTGGCTGGCAAGGTCGCTATTTCCGCTGCCGGTCGAAATCCGTATGGCCGACAGTCCCGCGAGCAGATCATCGCTCTGGGCCAAAATCTTTACCGGCAGGTCGGAGGCCAACAGCTCGATCAGTCGGGCCTTCTCCGATGGGTCGCAGCGCTCGGTCGAGAGCCGGACCAAATAGGACGGGAATGCGGCGATGTCCTCCGCTGACAGCGCGTTTTCGTCAAAGTCGTTGAAGAACGCGTCGTGTTTCGCCTCGCGATACCTGTTTTCAACCTCCAACTCGGCGATTGAGACTGCCTTGACGATCGCGGCCATATCCTTAGCCCGGGCTTGGAAGGCCTCGACGGCATCGGCGCAACTCGCGAAAAGAAAAGTGTAGGTGCCGGTGTCATCGTCGCCATCCGAACGCGCAAAGAACTTTTGCGTGTCGAGGATTGAGAGCGCGTCGCCGATGCGTCGGCGTCGTTCCTCCGGTAGCGGGTCGCCCGACGGCGCCTCTGCCAGGAGCCGGGACATTGCGTCAAAGTCGAACGAGTCCCTGAACGAGTTTCCTACTGACTGTTCGAGGCTGTTTGCATTACGCGCCTCAGCCGATTGCATGGTATCGGCCTTGAGGATATCCGACAGCCGGAACGCAAGGCCTTCGACTTTGTGACGGAGCCGCCGAAGCTTGTCCACCTGGACCGTCTGCCAAACGTGGGCGAACAGCTTGTCCGTCGCCTCGGCGTCGCAATTGACCAGTTCGCCATCATATGCGAGGGCGCCGCGGGCGCGTTCGAGGTTCTCTTTGAGCGCATCCGCCGCGGCGCCTTCGGTCCGTGCGACGAGGGTGTTCTGCGCTCGCGTCCAATGCTCTGACAGCCTTCCGCCGATGCCTCCCGATACCAAACCTCGGATTTCCCGCTCGAGCCCCAGCACGTGCTTTCTGCTGGCCTCGCCATCCGGCCCTTTTGGCGCGGTCTCCCGCAACAGGCCGTCGATCAAGGCGCTGAGCGATTGCACTGGGGAACCGCCGATATCGCTCGACACCAGCAGGAGTGGATAATCGTAGCGCAGTTCGGTCAGATCCCGGTATCCGGCAAACAGAGCGGGGCGACAGGTTATTGCTGCCATATCGCCCGTGTCATCGTCGGGTTTTGCGCTGGACAATTTGCCGCCGCCGAGCTCGAGTACATCAGCGCTCATGGCTATGCTGATTCCTTGTGTTCGGTTGGCGTGATGGTGAATTTATTGAACTCTGTTTCGAGAGCGCCCTTGATGGCGTCCGGCGTATAGATCCGTTCTACGGGGCGAATGTCCTCGTACCGTGGGACGTCCTGATTCCGGTATAAGATGCCAACTGGTATCGGGTCTTCAACCGAGGCGATTTCTCTCGCCCGCGTCAGGTTGGCAGGATCGTGCACCTCTTGATTCTTGTAAATATTGGAGAGGCCCGCGCTCGCCTGCAAGCCGTCCTCATGCACTAGCAAGAGCGTCTTTGCCGGATCCTGTACCCACGGCTCGAACATGTCCGGCAGGAACTCGGGACAGCGTTGCAACACGCGGATGAACGAGAAACCTTTGTGGTGATAGGCGCGCTCGATGATGTCGTGCATCAGTTCAGGAATCCAGTCCACTGCCTGGGCGACGAAGGACGCATTCGCCACGCCGAGTGTCACGGTCAACGGATTGAGCGGCTCGAGATAGGCGCCGCGCGGCGTGGTCCTGGTCTGCAGACCTTGTGGCGAGGTCGGCGAAACCTGCATCTTGGTCAGGCCATAGACCCGGTTGTCATGCAACATCACGGTCATATCCATGTTGTAGCGAATGGCGTGGATCCAGTGCGCCGTGCCGATGCTGCAGCAGTCGCCGTCGCCGGTACTGACAAAGACGTGGAGATCGGGCCGCGACATCTTGATGCCCTCGGCAATCGGTAAGGCGCGGCCGTGGACGCCGTGGAAGCCGTAACCGTTCATGTAATGCGGTAACCTGCTGGAGCAGCCGATGCCCGAGACGAAGACGGTCCGCTCCGGCGGCAGTTGTTCGTCGCGACATAGCCGTTGCACCGCGGCCAGGATGGCGTTGTCACCACAGCCGGTGCACCAACGCGGCGCGTCGCGCTCGTAGTCAGCCAGAGTGAAACGCTCATCCTCTGTCCGGAAGGAGCACTGTAGGATCGGATCGGTCATCGTCGTCACCCTTTGCCGTTGAGTTTCTCGAGGATGGCTCGGGTCACCGCGCCGGGCTTGATCGGCCGGCCCTCGACTTCGGACCAGCAGTCGACGTCGACCAGGTAGCGCGCCCGCAACAGCCATTCGAGGTTGGCGTAGCGGCGGCTGTCCTCGTCGATCAGTTCGTCCTCCAAGCTGTCGCACCAGCTGTTCTCGACCGTCATGACGTTGTCGAACCTTGCCATGATCTCCTTGATGCCGCTCGCCAGCGGTTGCAGGAACTTCAAGTGCAGCGACGACACCTTGTGTCCCTGCTTGCGCACCCGTTCGACGGCTTCCTCGATAGCACCCTGGGTGCTACCCCAGCCGATGACCAGAACGTCGCCCTCGGGATCGCCGAACAGCGGCGGCGTCTTCAGCGTCTTCTGCAGGGCGGCGAGCTTCAGACTGCGATGGCGCAGACCTTCTTGGTTGATCTGTGGATCGTAGGCGACGTGGCTGCCGCGATCATGCGCCAGCCCGGTCAGGCAGTGCATGCCGAACGGCTGTCCCGGAATGAACCGGCGCGCGAGACCCGTGCGGGCATCCCAATCGTATGGCTTTGCTCCCGTGCCGATGGCACTTTGATCGACCGGCGGCGCCAGCCAGTCCTCGGTGAAATTCGGCCGTGGGAAGGGCTGCTGCGCGGTTGCCAAATTGGCGTCCGTCAGCACGACCACGACCGTATGGAAGGTTTCGGCTATCTTGCGTGCGGTGATCATCGAGTAGAAGCAATCCTCGATTGTAGAGGCCGCCATGATCACCTTCGGAGCGTCGCCATGCCCGCCGAAGCAAGCGGCCAGCAGGTCGCCCTGTTCGGCCTTGGTCGGCTGGCCGGTGCTCGGGCCGCCTCGCTGGACGTCAACCACAACCAGCGGAATCTCGCCCATCACCGCGAGGCCGATGGCTTCCTGTTTAAGCGAGTAGCCAGGCCCTGAGGTGATTGTGACCGCACACTTGCCAGCGTAGGAGGCGCCGATCGCGAAGGCACAAGCCGCGATTTCGTCCTCGGCCTGATGAACGACACCGCCGACCGTTGCGAACACCTCGCTGAGATAGTGCGACGCTGAGGTTGCCGGAGTGATCGGGTACATGGCACAGACGTCCATGCCGGACGCCAGCACACCGAGGCCGAGAGCGGTGTTGCCGTTGACGACGATCTGTGGTTCCGACGGCCGGGTGGCCGGAATCTCGAACTTGAAGTCGAGGTTGTCTTCGGCCCAGTCGTGGCCGGCATCGAGCAGTTGCAGGTTGGACTGGATGACGCTGTCGTGCTTCTTGGCGAACGTGAAGGCGACCTGTTCACGCGCCAACCGGATGTCCAGGCTGTAGATACTGCACAGCATGCCGAGAACGAACATGTTCTTGCCGCGGTGGGCGTCGGCGACGTGGTGCAGGCATTCCTCCTCCATCGGAATTTCGTAAACCTTGAAGCCGTCGGCGATGAGTTGGTCGCGGACTTCGGCGTAAGATTCAGCAATCGCCGGATCCCTTGCGTTCTGCCAGCCGCTCTCGAGCAGGATGGTGCAGCCAGGCTTTACTTCGCCGGCATGAAGCCGCGACAGCAGCACCTGGTCGTTGAAGGCGACCACCAGATCCGCCTCGTCGCCGCCGTTGGTCACCGGATTCGAAGAGACGCGAATCCGGTTGCCGCTGGCCCCGGCGACACTCCGTGCTGGGGGCTGAATCTCGGCCGGGATGATCTCGACCGTCCAGATGCCGTTGCCCATGCGGGCTGCAATTGAGCCGAAGGATTGGCCACAGCGTTGCGCGCCCTCGCCGGAATCGCTGACCACCTCAACAATGTGCTTGTCCAGCGTGACAACAGGCTTTGCCACCTTGCGGCTGCGCCGTCGAGGCTTTTCATCAGACACCAAACCCAGTTCCACCATCATATCTCGCTCCATCCGGCCCCGCGGCGCCCGACTAGGCCACGCGGATGCGGGTAAAGTTCTTCTCCTCGGCATCGATGCCGAACAATTTGCCTTCGCTGCCAGTCCGCTCGGAACGGTAGACAATCTCGCTATCGCGGATCCCGAGATAGGTCTTCATAGCATGCGCCGCTCTGCGCCCGGCGCCCATCGCCAGAATCACCGTCGCCGCACCGGTAACAATGTCCCCGCCGGCGAACACGCCGGCTATCGAGGTCGCGAGGTTCTTATCTGTATCGATGTAACCCCACTCGTTGAGCGCGAGCTTCGAGGTCTGGCCCAGGATCGGGTTGGCGTTGGTTCCGATTGCATAGATGATGGTGTCGGCCTCGAATTCGAACTC
>CAZCVU010000111.1:0-7560 GCA_964501745.1 uncultured Flavobacteriales bacterium
CCTAGAAGGGTTGCTGGAGATTTATGCCAGTGGCGAGGACACCTTCCCTTGGCTGCCGCAATCCGGATCATTCTTAGTGCAGACGGAACATTTCCTTGGTGAGCGCTTGGGCAAGGAAATCGCTGGTCGGCTACAGACTGGCCGAAGCCGCAATGACCAAAGCGCTGCCGCCGAAAGGCTATATTTACGCGATTTGTTAATCGTTGTCGCCGACGGCACGCTGCGCCTACAAGATGCTGTCCTCAATCAAGCCGCGCGTCATGCAGAAACACTAATGCCTGGCTATACCCACCTTCAACACGCCCAGCCGACCACCTTTGGTCATCACCTGATGCGTTATGGGGCCGCCTTCGAGCGTGATTTGACGCGCATACTCGCTACCTACGGGCGGACCAATCTTTCCAGTCTCGGTGGCGCCGCAATGGCCGGCACGTCCTGGCCGATCAACCGGAAGCGCACGGCGGAGCTATTGGGTCACGACGGCATAGAGTTTAATTCCTCCGACGCTGGCGGATTCGCTCGAGACTACATTGAGGAGGTCGTAGCCACTCTATGCCTGCTGATGTCCAACTTGGGGCGCCTCGCCAACGATCTTTACGTCTGGCATTCCTGGGAATTCGGTTATGTCGAGGTCGCCGATGGTCTCGCCGGCACGTCCAGCATCATGCCGCAAAAGAAGAACCCACATTCGCTGGAACGTATTAAGTCATTAAGTGGTCAGGCAGCGGGGTGGTTGCCCGGGGTCATGGCCTGCCAACATAGCGTCGTATCAACCGACCTTGATTTGACTTTTGCCGACGATTTACTTACGGGCATGGGCGATGCAACGTCACAGGCGCTCAGGCTCGCGGCCGAAACGGTGGCGACACTGATTGTCAATGAAGACCGAATGGCTGTGGCCGCCGATGCCTTCTGGAGCACGACCAGCCATCTTGCCGACGAGATCGTGCGTCGCTACGACCAGCCCTTCCGGGCAGCTCATCACATTGTTGGACGGTTTGTCCGCGATAGCATTGCCGCTGGCCGGACGCCGGCGGAGGTGCGTAGCGAGGATTTAGCCGCCGCGGGTCGCGATATGGCCGATATGGACATCGATATTCCGGTCGCGGAACTGCGTGAAATTCTGGACGCCCGGGCGTTTCTCACCAGTCGCGCCACCGAAGGCAGCGTGCATCCGGATGAGACCCGCGCCCACAATACCGCCCTCACCGAAGCCCTCGACGGGCACCGGGCGGAATGGGGGGCGAGCAAAGACCGTGCCGATGCCGCCACTACTGCTTTGATTGCGCGCGCCCGCGCGTTGTCCTCAAGCTAGGAGGCGGAGCGGTACGTTATGAATAAGAACTCAACTGACCCGGCTGGCGTTGACGATAGTCCCAGCGTGGCAATGGCCAGGTTTGTCGCCGATTTTAACCTGGAGCAAGTCCCCACCGACGTGGTCGCCTATGCGCGCGTGTTGACCCTTGATCTCCTGGGCGCGGCGCTGGCCGGCGTCGACACGGTGGAAAGCCGGGCCATGATGTCGGCGGCCGACGGGTTTGCTCCGGCAAGCGGGCCGTGTGGCATTTGGGGAACCGCACGGACCACAACAGCCGCCGCCGCGGCACTGGTCAACGGCGTCATCGCGCATGCTCAGGAACTGGATGATTTCGGCGGCGCCGACCATTCCGGCGCCGTCGTCATCCCCGCCGTTCTAGCCGTCGCTGAAGCCGAAGACATTGAAGATGGTGGCCGTGTACTGGAGTCCATCATCGCCGGGTATGACGTCGCTCTGCGGGTGCTGGAAGGTGCCGGCGGCTACTGTGCGCACAATACCGGAGGCGGCTGGCATTCGACCGGCACCTGCGGGAGCTTCGGCGCCGCCGCCGCCGCCGCCCGCATGCTTGACCTGGATGCCGAGAAGACGGCTTGGGCGCTAGGCATCGCCGGCAGTTTCACCGGAGGCACATGGGCCTTTCTTGCTGACGGGGCTATGAGCAAGCGCTACCACACTGGTCGTGCCGCCGAAATCGGTGTTACAGCCGCCTATATGGCGCGCGCCGGCTTCACCGGACCAACCCGCGTGCTGGACGCTGAGTATGGCGGCTTTCTTGCAACTTATTGTGCGGCGTCGGCAGAACCTGCCGCATTCACGGAAGACCTTGGCCGAGCGTACCGAATCATGAAAAGCGGTATCAAACCCTATGCGGCTTGCCGTGGTCTACACGCGCCGTTGGACGTGGTGCTTCGGTTCCGCGCCGAACATGGATTGAAGGCCGATGATATCAAGCATATCGACCTTCTCTGCAGTGCCGCCAACAAGCTTTCAATTGGCGACCCAAATCCCAAAACCCGACTGGCTGCGCAGATGAGTCTGCCTTACGGCGTAGCAGTCGGGCTGGTTACCGGGCGCGCCTCGTTGGCCGAGTTCGAGGACAAGTGGATCAATGATAGGGCGGTGCGCGACCTCATGGGGCGCGTCACGATGACAGTCGATCCCGACCAAGATGAAAACTCGGAACCCGTCGTCAGTATTGTCACGACCGCCGGTGAGCGATTGGAAGGCCATGAACCAATCGGATTGGGCGACCCCCTGAACCCGCTGACGACCGAACAAGTGGTCGCCAAGTATCGAGACCTGGCGCCACGCGCGCTTTCTGCGGACGCGGCCAGCAAATTGGAGGCGGCGGTTTTCAATCTTCCGGCAGCCGATAGTATTTCCAGTCTGATGGCGTCTCTGCGCTGCGCCGACTGACGATAGAAAGGAACGGGCCTTGGACAGTCAACGGATCCTCGACAGCATCGACCCGTCGGAGGCACTTGAATTTCTTGCCGCCATGATCCGTTTCAAGAGCTACAGCGGTGAGCCCGGCGAGACGGAGCTTGCACGGTTCATGGTCGATCATATGAATTCACTGGAACTAGATTCGACGCTGCAACATGTGGAGGCCGAAAGGTATAACGCCATCGGCACCTTGAAGGGAAGCGGCGGCGCCAAAAGCCTGATGTTCAATGGCCACATGGACACCAATCCCGCAACCGATGACTGGACCATCGACCCCTGGGGCGGCCACTACGACGACGACTTCATCTACGGCATTGGCGTTTCCAACATGAAGGCCGGCGACGCAGCCGCTTTCATGGCGGTCAAGACCCTAGTCGACGCCGGCGTTCGGCTGAAGGGCGATATCATCCTCGAGTACGTGGTAGGCGAACTGCAGGGTGGTGTCGGAACAGTCAAGGCGATCGAGCAGGGGGTGCGCGCCGACTGCTTCATCAATATGGAACCCACGGACCTCAACGGCCTGACCCTGCACGCGGGTAGCTTCAACGTCGTCATTGAGCTCACCGGCGTCACTCGCCACGTATCAAAACGCGAAGAAAGTGTCGACGCTATCGCCGCTGCCGCGGCTCTCGTCCCGCGGTTTAACACCATGACCTTCTCCGGCGCCGCCAATGCGGATCATGCCACCGTAAACCGGGCCAATATCGGGGTCGTTCGCGGCTCGCTAACCCAAAATTTCCATGACTGGCGACCGCCGCAAGTGGCCGACTTCGCCCGCTTGGCCGGCACGGTCCGGTACGGTCCCAGCCAGTCGGAGAAGAGCGTCATCGGCGACATCGAGGTCTTGCTCGGTGAACTGGAGTCGAATATGCCCGGTCTTCGAACCAGCGTCTTCAAGCAGCACGCCGGTGAAAGGCCGTCGATGCTGCCATTCGAGTCAGGGTTGAAAAATCCCGTCGTCGCTGCGATCACCGATGCTTATCGCCGGGTTCGCGGCGAAGATCAGCCGCAGGGGCCAGTTCGCCCCTATTGTTTCTACGGTACCGATGCAGCCCACCTGAAGCACCGCGCCGGCATGCCAGGCATCGTCTGTGGTCCCGGCGGGCGTTACAACACGATGCCGGACGAACGGGTCGATATTCCCGATTACCTGGACATGATCCGCATCTACTTGCTAACAATCCTGGATATCTGCGAGGTCGCGTAATGCCGTTTCCGAAAGAGGAATACGCCGAACGGCTCGGCCGGCTGCGGACGGTCATGGCCGAACGCGGAATCGACAACGTTATCGCCGACGAGGCCGAGATGCTGCATTACTTCACCGGCTTCGCCATCTCCGAAAACCTTTACCGGGCAGTGGTCATTCCCGGACAGGGAACGCCGACGATGGTCGTCCGCCGTCTCGACGAACAGCCGTTCCTAAACGCCGCCTGGTTCGACGCGCGCCGGACCTTCGACGACACAGAAGACCCGGTTGCGGTGGTTGCCGAGGTTATCGAATCTGCCGACGGCCGAAGCGTGGGTCTCGACATGAATTCTTACTGCATGCCGGCGAAGCGGTTCGGCCTTCTTCAGGATGCATTGCCCGGCGTAGACTTCGTCGATCTCAGTGACATTTTCCGATCTCTTCGCTTAAACAAGTCGACCAACGAGGTGGCAGTCATGCGCAAGGCCGCCGCCATCGCCGACGAAACCATGCGGCGCGCTGTGGCCGCAGCCAAACCGGGCACGTCCTCGCGGACGGCGGCCGCCGTTGCGTCGGGCTCCTTCATCGAACTCGGCGCCGACTTCGGGCGCACCGGCCCGATCACTGTAGCTCGGGATTGGAACTTCCTTCACGGCAAGCTCTCTGACGATCCGCTTCGCCCCGGTGACGTCCTGCACCTGGAACTGGTTCCAAAAGTCAACGGCTACTGCGCGCGACTGATGCGACCGGCGGTCGTGGGAAAACCATCGGGCCGTTTGCGCGATGCCGCCGCCGCTCTGCTCGAAATTCAGGACCGCCAGATCGCTGCGATGAAACCCGGCGCCGTCGCCGGCGATGTCGACGCCATTCTCCGCCAAGGAGCCATCAACGCCGGCCTTCGCCGCCACTATGTCAACAACACTGGTTACACGCTGGGCTACTATTTCGAGCAGGCGCCGCGCACAAGCGATTTTACGCGTCTCTTCACGCCCGGGGCCGAGTGGCGATTGGAACCGGGAATGACCTTCCACATGTATACGTCGGCCGACGTTGGTATCGCCTTCAGTGAGACCGTGTTGGTGAGTGAAGAGGGGCCGCAGCGGCTAACAAAGCTCGAGCGCAAGATGTTCCGGTGCGGCGAATGGGATTGATCGGCACAATAGCCGACACGGCTTCCAGGAGCGACGTGTTAATGAGTGACCTCGCCGCAATCTGCGATACCGGCGGCCGCTTCGCCGGTAGCGACAGCGAGCAATTGGCGCAGGCATATCTCCGGCACCGGCTCGAGGAAGTCACTGGGCTCGCGCCGACCCGCCATGCCATCGACTTCCTGGGATGGTCACGCGGCGATGCCGGATTGGAGCGCTTGGACAACACCAGACGGACGCTGCCCTGCGTTTCCCTAGTCCGTTCCCCTGCAACTCCACCGGGAGGCATTATTGGTGAATTAGTTAATGTCGGCCGTGGTACTGAACGAAATTTTGCGCAGTGCGCCCTTGAAATCCCGGGTCGCATCGTTCTGGTCCAGCACGAGTACATGTTCGCCACAGACACCATACACCGCCGCCGAAAATACCAGTGGGCGCTTGACCGGGGAGGCATAGGGTTCCTGATCGCCTGCCATCTCTCCGATGTCGGGCCGGTGACCGGTTCGTCCGGCGCAACGCCGGAACGCGGCATTCCGGCGGCCGGCATCAGCGCAGAGACAGCTGCCGCCCTGGTGGCCGACGGCCCAGCCACGATCCGCCTCCGTATCGAGGCCACCGAAACTCGTCGCCGCGTGGAGAACCTGATCCTCGACTTGCCGGGCCGATCTTCCGAGTGGGTGGTGCTATCGGCCCACATCGACGGCCACCACTTGGCGGAAAGCGCCATCGATAATGCCACCGGCCTCGCCGCCACTCTGAGCATCGCCGAGGCCATGGCGCCGCAAATGGCAAGGATGAAGCGCGGACTGCGGATCGCCTTGTTTACCGTGGAGGAATGGGCGCTGGCCGGTTCGGCAAACTATGTGGACTGCTTGAGTGACGCCGAACGCTCAGCGATCAAACTCAACGTTAATCTCGACTCCATTGCCGGTAGTTCCCGTGTAACCGCCTTGACTAGCGGCATAGAAAAACTGGAACAATGGCTGCTTGATCGCGCTAAGGCACATGGCCACGCGATCGGCGTCCATCGCCCGTTGATGGCTAATTCCGACCACTACAACTTCGCCCGGCACGGGGTGCCGGCGACACGGCTTGTCGCCGGGTTCGGCGAACCAGACTCGGAACTCAGATATGTCCTGACCCCCAGCGACACCCGTGACCGGGTGAGGCCAGAAGACCTGCGCAACGCGACGGCGTTAGCAGCCGCCCTAGTAGCCGAAGCCTGCCGGGCCGACATACTCGAACTGCGATAAACCCACACCGCCGAAAACACTCGGGAACCCTCGCTCTTAATCAAAATAACCGGCCCTTACGGCCTTACCCACCAGATTACAAATCAATCTAACAGCGGTAACGCAGGTGATGGCATTAACATCGCGTTTAGGTGTGATTTCAACGATATCCATGCCAACAACCCGCCCCTTGTCGACCAATTCCTGGATCAGGGTTCGCATCTGCGCGTAGGTCACACCACCTGGCGCCGGGCCGGCCACGGCCGGAGCGATTGTCGGATCCATGCCGTCAGCGTCGATGGTGATGTAGTACACCCCGCCGTCAGGAATTCGCCCCACGACCGCGGCCATGCCAATCTCCTGCAATTCGATGTCGGTGATCAGATTGGAACCGTAATCGAGGGCGGCCTCAACCTCCTCAGGCCGGGCGCTGCCGGCCGACCGCAAGCCGATCTGATAGATGTCCCCTATGTGATCCATCTCCGAAGCACGGCGGATCGGACTAGACAAACCTTCGCTCACCCCGTTCACATTGTCGCGCCAGTCGAGATGGGCATCTACGTGAACTAGAGTTATAGGTTCCGACAAGTTGGGCAGCGATGATAATGCCCGAAAAATCGGGATCGGAACGCCGTGGTCCCCTCCGAGAGAGATGAGCATCGCGCCGGCTTCGATGATCGTGCGCGCCGCTTCCTCAGCCACGCGGTAGTGGTTCATGGGTTCATATGGGTCGCCCGGCACGTCGCCGCAATCGAAGATGCGGATGTCCTTACCGTCCAGCAACGGCCCACCAAGATCGAAATCCCAACGTTCGATCCCGCGAAGTGCGCGCTGCCAGGCCCGACGAATGGCCGTCGGTGCGTTGGATTGGTCGTTGGTGACTTCTTCCTTCGAATACGGTGCGCCGTAGGGCAGACCCAGAATTCCGACATGGGCCCCAATTTCGGCGAGCGTATCAAGATCAAGCAGTAGAGGCGCATCGAGGAGCGTGTGGAACTCAAGACGTGGAGCAATAGTGAGAGATTGGGGCATGACCTTTAGTCCTACAATAAGAAGTTGGTGACAGACCAACGGCTGATTAGCCAATCTCAATAAAAGTTCGACAGGCCGTTAGTCGCTGTTAATAGAGTAGGCTCGATCTGTTCGAACTTACGGTGTGCATACAACAAGACAAAACAGTCGTATATTACCTGTTCTGCGATGTCCAATGCATCATCGATCTCGGCGCCG
>CAZCVU010000112.1:0-7543 GCA_964501745.1 uncultured Flavobacteriales bacterium
TGCAGTTTGCCTCTGGACCATAGGTGTCGGCTGTCTTGCGCAGGTTGTCGACCATAATATCGAAGGCTTCATCCCAACTGATGCGCTCAAATCGCCCTTCGCCACGCTCGCCGACGCGCTTCTGCGGGTACAGCAAGCGATCGGGGGAATAGACGATATCCTTGCACTTCTCGCCACGCGGACAGACATATGCCCGGGGATGGTTCTTCAGCGGAGTAAGGCGCTCGATCTTGCCATCCTCCAGGTGAACCTCGACCCCACATCCCATGCGACAGATGCCACACATCCCGATCTTGCTGCTTTCGACCGGCTTGATTGCAGCCTCGGCCTGCCCTTCACGGGCATCCGTGTACTCTTCGCGACGATCTTCCATCTCTGCACCCCCTAAGCTGACATTACCCGCGGCGTTTGGTCATGCAGGCAACAGGTAACTTGGCATCGAGTCGATTTGCCAACGCATTGCTCCCATCCAATGGGCACCTGCCCGAACGTCGGTATTATCCCCTCAGCGCGCTCAGTTCACCTTGAAGGCGAAGGCCTGCGCAGTCAAAGTTTCGCCAAGGGGCGTCGAGTTATAGCGCTCACTGGCTTCGACAAGGCTCCACAACCCTTTGCCCTCCAATTCCTCCCACTTCTCCTGGAAGGGGCCGTCGAGGTAGGCTCGGGCGACGGAAAAGATGACATAACCGCCTCGGCGGACAACCCGGACAAGCTCATCAAGGCCCGCCAACGGTGCGTGGCCCTGGGTGAACACCCCGGCGCCGACCGCCGAAGCAAAATGATCGTCGGCGAAATCGAGGGGTTCGCCCAGATACATATGACGAAGTTCGGCATAGATCTCCTTGGCGGCAGCGGTCGCCAACATCCGCTTCGAGCCGTCGAACCCGACGACCTCGGGGTAGCCAAGCGCGACGAGAATCTCGGCCATGATGCCGGTGCCGGCACCGGCATCGAGCACCGGACCGGTGCCAGCGGGCACGTGGCGCATTATCAAGCCTGCAATCACGGCCGGATGGAGGTAGCCGACGTTGCTCATGTTGGTCTCGTAGTCTTCGGCCCAAGCATCATAGCACTCCGCTACTTCTTGCAGGCTCTCGGCGGCGTAGGCCTTGAACAGTTGGCGGGTATTCTCTCCGTCGCGCGATGGCGTCATGATGACCTTCCGTGCTTCGAAACTCCCACCTCACCTGTCCGGCCGTGGCCAGGGACGGCCTGCGGCCTGTTGATGCCCAGAATACCGTTCACCTTGAACACCGCGTCCTGCGCATCGAAGCCGACGGCATCGGCGCCTATTTCGTCGGCGAATTCCTGAGTAATTGGGGAGCCGCCGACGACTACCTTGAGCTGGGTCCGCATGCCAGATTGGTCCAGTTTCTCTATCACGTTACCCATTTCCTGGAGCGGCAGGGTCAACAGCGACGACATTCCCAGGACGTCGGCCTCGTGCTCCGAGACGGCCGCGATAAAATCATCGCTGTCCACATCGTGGCCTAAGTCGACGACGTCGTATCCGTTGGCCTGAAGCATGGCCGCCACCAACGATTTACCGATGTCGTGGATGTCCCCCTTGACGGTTCCGATCACCACCTTCCCAGACGACATCCTGGTGGCGCCGCTGGTCTTGATCCGTTCATCGAGGATCGTGACCCCCGCTTTCATGACCATGGCGGCCATGGACAGTTCCGGAAGGAAAATGATGCCGGCGCCGAAATCGTCTCCAACCTGCTTGATTCCCGGAACGAGGCCTTTCTCGACCCCCTCCAGGGGGTCCATGCCGTTCTCGAGGCCGTCTCTAATCAGGCGAACACATTCGTCGTCATCACCGTTGATAACCGTCTTGGCGAGTTGGTCGTAGAAATCGTCATCGATTGCCATGCTCATGTCGTTGACTTCCTCGACGGGTTATTCCGGGATGGCCCGGGAGCCGTCAGTTGACGTCGCGCCGGACGACAAAATCGAGATAGTCGTCAATTTCAACGCCGATTTCCGGGGCGACCGGCGATTCGGCGATCTCCAATATCTCCGCCGCCTTCTGCTTGGCTTTTTCCTTGAGTTCAGTATGTCCGCGCTCCCAGGATTCGAAGAAATCTCGGTTACTCAATTGCGGAATGAAGAACTCTTCACGATACCAATTCCGGGTATGCTTCTCCGTCATATAGCTGCCGGGGAGCGGCCCCACCTTCAGGATCTCATCAACGGCAAGCCGTTCGTCATCTACCACGATCCCCTTTAGATACTGGCCAATGAATCCGGCGATCTCATTCTCCAGCACCATCTCCGGCCAGGACACGAAGTTGAAGCCGGCGGTGCCGCCCACATCCCATATATAGCTGATCCCGCTGAGGGCGTAGGTGTACATCTTGAGCGCCTTCTCGAAGGCCGTTTGCTGGTCCATTTCGCAGGAATCGCTCATGCCGAACCCGGCGCAGGGCAGGCCGTAATATTTGGCCATGGCCGAAATTCCGGCGCCGACGGTCCCAAACTCTGGATTGCCACAGGACCACAGGCCGGTCCGCATATCCATGGCGGGGCTGAACGAACAGAAAGCTAGGGGATGGCGCGGTTTGTAGCTCTGCGCTTGAACAACCAAGGCAAGGGTCTCGGCAATCGCCTGCACCAGCATTCCGGCCAGGGTCGCCGGTCCGGTGGCGCCACCCATCAGCGCGCTTTCGATGGACAGGGGTATGCCAGCATCGCAGAAGCCGATCAGCCAGTTCGTGTAGTCAATGTCAATTACCCTGGGCGGGTTGACGCAGACATGGCCGAGCACGTGCGGTTTCCGCCGTAGCGCTTCCTCGCCACCAGCGGCGATCTGCCAGATCTTTACCAGATCGGGTATCTCATCCTCGGCGCCGGTGTTGTAGACCCAGGTCGCCGTCTTGTTGGAGTTCTTCATCCATTCGGCGACCAGAATCTGCGCATTGCAGATCTTCGGCTCGTCATAGAGCCACATCACCGGCTTATAGAGCCCGTGCACATTTTCCAGCGCTTCAGCCAGCAAAGTCCCTTCGATGGCATCCTGGCGGGTGACCTGACGGCGCTCGCCGGTCCGAAAGTCTTCGATATAGCGGCCGGAGACAGTGCAGAAGTGAACCTCGCCGGTGCCGATGGAGCAATCGAGGTCGGGATCGTTGCGACCATGCAGGGTGAAACTTTTCGGGCATTGGGCGAGCGCACCCATGACCACCTTTTCGGGGATCTTGACCAGTGTCCGGTCGTCCTCAAGCGTACATCCGGCCGCCTCGAACATCTGGGCGGCGCGCGGATCGTCGCAACGCATGCCGCCTTCCCCAAGCACACGTACAGCCGCGTCATGAACGCGGACGCACTCCTCCTCCGTAATGGGGAACAGCGAACCCACCAGTTTTCCCGAAAAGCCTTTCATATGTGCCGCTCCGTTTCCTATCCCGCCAGCCCCCGGGATACCCCTTCCAGCGATGTCACACGCCGGGTGTCCGCCATTCCCGGCCAGTCGATGTTGCGGTCAGGAGGTGGAGCGGTCTCCCACGCTTCGATTCTCGACGGAAAATTGAATTGATAAAATTCAATTTGTCTCTCTACGACATAGCTTTTAGCTATAGTGCGGTGAATTCGCTTGTTCGACGGTGTTTGCAGATGTGTGTCGGACGTTATCCAGTCGAATCGCCAGAGACTGCGGGGATCGGCGCGGCTTGCAAAGAACCGGGACCGGCATGGTGCTGGAGGAACCATGCCTTGCAGAATCGAGAAAACACTGTCATCGCTCGCGACGGGCGTAACTGGCTAAGACGAGCCACGCCCAGGTTGCCAGGAACGGTCTTGTCGGCCAAGGGGCGGGTGACGATGGTTTGACCATCGTAAGTATGGTCATCGAAAGGATGGGTGACCAGCAGGGAGTAGCCCTGGTTTCTGCCGACTAAGCCCCGCACCATCTCCATGGACGGAGAACTAAAGGCGACCTGCGGTTCGATGCCAATTCTTCTGAACAGACCGATGAAGAAATCACGGCTTGGCGGCACGTCCAAAAGGATCAAGGGTTCGTCCTTCAAACTGGCAAGGGAAACCCTCTTATTCTTCGCCAATCGGTGCCCAAGCGGCAGCAGGACGTATGGATCGAACGATGCCAGGATATCGATCTCGACGTCGCCTGGAAGCAATAAGTCATACATCAGGGCGAGCTCGAAGCGACCTGAGGCCAAGCCGCGAACGAGATCGTCCTGATTGCCCTCGTGAAGCCGTATCTCGATACCCGGATACTGTTCGGTGAAGTCGGCAAGCAGGGCCGGCAGGAATCTCGGCGCGACTGTCACGAAGCAGGCGAGTTCCAGCTGGCCGCTGACCGTGTCGCTCGACTCCTGCACGTTCTGTTGCAGCTCGTTCGCAAAGCGTAAGAGGTCGCGGGCATCCAACAACAATCGTTCGCCAGCTGGCGTCAGCGATACGCCGCGGGCGTGATGGCGGATAAAGAGCTGCACGTCAAACTGTCTCTCCAAGATGGTAATCGCCTTCGATAGCGAGGGTTGGGAAACGTTTAACGATCGGGCGGCCTTGGCGATCGAACGGTTCTCCGCCGTTGCAGCAAAGTATTCAAGTTGTCTCAATGAATATCGCAGCATGACCCGTTCTCCTTCGAGGGACATCAACGCGCGGCGATCCGTCGCGGCCGCTAGCGCAACGAACTTGATCATAACCAAATGCTATGAACAAATATAATAAATTGAATTTTACCTAATCAAAGTTCCGCTTGAGAATTGACCAGAAGGCGCAGCGAGCGTCCTACAGCCGGGGTCGGGCTAAAAAAACAATGGACTGCCCAGCATGACAAGCAGCTGGAAAGTCGGCGTCGATATCGGCGGAACGTTCACCGACGTCATCGCCGTCAACGCTGGAGATGGCGAGGTGAGAACCGCCAAAGTGCAAAGCCGCGCCAGCGACCCGGTGGCCAGCATCGTCGCGGCATACGGGGCCGTGGGCATCGACTGGGCCGACGTGTCAGATCTCATCCATGGGACGACGATGGCAACCAACGCCATCGTCGAGGACCGGCTGACACCAGTGGCGTTGATCGCCACCGAGGGCTTTTCCGACACCATTGAGATTGGTCGCCAGAACCGTCGGGAGCTCTACCGGCTCGATGTGACCCCTAAGTTGCCGCCGTTGGTGCCCGCAGAACGCAGGTTCGAGGTGGCCGAGCGCGTTGACGCCGGGGGCCAGGTTCTGACGCCGTTGACCGAGGCCGAAGCCGAGCACGTGACGGCGGCCGTCAGCGATACGGGCGTGGATTCTGTAGCTGTCTGCCTGCAGCAATGCTTCGCCAACACCAAACACGAAAACCAACTTGGCCAACGGCTTCAGGCCCATATTCCGTATGTAGCGCTGTCGCATCTCATGAGCCCGGAGCCGCGCGAATACGAGCGCACCAATACGACCGTGTTGAACGCCGCCCTGATGCCGCTGACTGCGGGATATCTCGACAAGTTGTGCGAAGGCGCGGCGGGCGAGACAAACCTCCATCTCTTCCACTCCGCCGGTGGCATGGCATCTATCGAGGCGGTCAAAGAACGGCCGTTAGCGCTTGCCCTGTCCGGGCCGGCGGCGGGAGTCGCCGCTGCCGGAAAACTCGCCCGAAAACTGGAACTGGAGCAGGCCATCGGTTTCGACATGGGCGGAACCACCACCGACACTTGCGTCGTCATCGACGGCAAGGTGCAGGTCGGCAGTGACCAGCGTCTCGCTGGACGACCCGTTCGCCAACTTATGGTGGCCGTCGAGTCCATCGGCGCCGGCGGTGGCTCCATCGCCCGCGTCTCGGGCAGCGCGATCCGCATCGGCCCCGACAGCGCAGGCGCCGAGCCGGGGCCGGTTTGCTACGGCCTCGGTGGGAACCGGCCGACCGTCACCGACGCCAACCTAACTCTCGGCTATCTCAATACCGAACGGCTGCTCGGCGGCACCATCCGCCTCGATCCCGAACTGGCACGCGACGCCATTCAGGAGATAGCCAATGATTTCAGGGTGTCCGTGTATGAGACGGCGCGCGGCGTCTACCGCGTGGCCAACGCCAGCATGGCCAGGGCCTTGCGCCGGGTCACCGTCGAGCGCGGCGTTGACGCGCGGGCATGCACCCTGATCGCCTTCGGCGGCGCCGGCCCCATGCACGCCGTCGCGCTGGCCCGAGAATTCGGCATCGCGCGTGTCGTGGTGCCCACGTTCTCCAGCGTCTTCTCGGCATTGGGCTGCCTGACCGCAGAACTCAGCTACGCTGAGCAGCACGCTGCGCACGTGTCGAGCACGGCGTGGGACACCGACGCCTTCGAGGCCATGTACCGAAAAGTGTATGACCGGCTGGCGGCGCCACTCGTCACGACGGGCCAAGATCCGGACACGGTGGTCGCCCGTTATGTCGCCCTGATCCGCTACGCCGGGCAAAGCGGTACGGTGGAAGTGCCGTTCGCGCCGCCGGCTGACCCAGAAACTCTTGGCAACGAGTTCAAGGCGAGACACGAACGGCTCTACGGGTTCGTGACGGACGAGCCGTGGGAGCTGGAGGCCGTGCGTTTGACCCTGTCGGCGCCGGCGAGCGACGATCCTGTGACTCCCGCCGCCGAGAATATAGCGGCGGAAGCGTCAAAGACCGACGAGTGCTGGTTCGACGGGGAATGCCCGACGCCTACACCCCGTTACGAGAGAGATACGCTGCCGGCCGGGTGGAAGACCGAAGGACCGGCCATCATCGAGGATGAATGGTCGACCACCGTGGTGCCACCTGGAGCGACCGCGCGGACCGACGATACCGGGCATATCCATATCGATACGGGGAAGACACCATGAGCGCCTGCCTCGATCCTTTCACCATCGAGGTCATCCGCAATGCTCTCACGGCCATTGCCGAGGAGATGTCGTTCGTGGTCATGCGTTCAGCGCGCTCCCCTCTGCTGCGCGAAGCCGGCGACCTGTCATCGGCCTTGACTGACGCCAAAGGTGATCTGATCGCCCAGGGACGCGATATTCCCGCGCACCTAGGCGTCATGGGGTCAACCGTACAGGAGTTTTTGAAACGAGTTCCCGCCGGGCGGTTGTCACCAGGTGATGTCTGGTTTCTCAACCTGCCGGAGCTAGGCGGCAATCATCTTCCCGATGTCAAGGCCGTGCGCCCGGTATTCGCCGGCGGGGAGTTGCAGGCCTTCGCTGTCAGCCTCGCCCACTGGGCCGATATCGGGGGCGCCGAGCCCGGCAGCTACGTTCCCGACGCCCGCGACGCCTGGCAGGAAGGGTTGCGGATTTCGCCTTTGCGCGTGTTTACCGCCGACGGTCCCGACCGCGAGAAACTGGACATGATCCTAGCCAACGTTCGCGGCAGCGAGGAGCGAGAGGGCGACATACTGGCCCAAATGGCGTCGACCCGGGCCGCCGACGAACGCTTGGCCGACGTCTTTGCCCGATACGGCGTCGCCACCGTGCGGGCCGCCATCACCGACCTTCACAATCAATCCGAGGCCGAGATGCGGGCAGCTTTGCGCTCACTTCCCCAGGGAGTCTATGAGGGCGAGGACTGGCTCGACGA
>CAZCVU010000113.1:0-7513 GCA_964501745.1 uncultured Flavobacteriales bacterium
AGCATTAGCGGAACGAAGGACGAAGTGAAACCCCGCCGCTAGTCCTGCGTTCGGACCGCAGAGGTGTCCGCTTTTCCATATTCTCAAAAGATATGAAGGACTACATTCTGCGTATCGGGTGAGAATAGTCACGGATGGATGACAGGCAGTGGCCGAAGCAAGTGAATTTGTCGCGAATGTGCTGCGCGTGCTGACGCCGCTGGGCGAGATAACCGCCAAGCGAATGTTCGGCGGTTATGGTCTGTTCCTTGAAGGCACCATGTTTGCCCTGATCTCGCGGAACGATGAACTTTTCCTCAAGGCCGATGACGTCAACAGGGCGGCCTTCGAGGGCCGCGGGTCGAAAACCCACGGCAAAATGCCGTACTATTCGGCGCCGCCGGAGGCGTTGGAAAGCTGGCAGCAGATGCAGCCCTGGGCGACCGGCGCAGTAGAGGCATCGCGCCGCAGCAAGCGCAGAAAATAGTCCGAAAGATGAGGATGCCTTCGTCAACTGGCGGTGCAAGTCCAGCCACGGATGATGACAGGCAAGGTGGACCTACAGGCGCAGGCAAGCGCTTCTGGCGCTTCGCAGCGTCCGGCGTGTTCTTTCAGGGTGGTGTTGCCTCGGTCGAGGCGAACACCATCGTCTCAGCCCTCGTTCAAGGGTTGACCGGCAGTCCGCTGGCGGTCGGTATCAGCGCGGCGATCACGCGATACGGCTGGCTGTTTCCACAGATCATCGTTGCCTATCTGGCGCAGCGCCGTCAGCGGCGAATGCCGTACTACAAGTTCGGCGCCTTCGGACGGGCGGCCTGCCTGGCGGCTATCGCCCTGCTGCTTTTGGCCGGCGCCGAACTCCCGAGCGCCGCGGTCGTAGCAACGTTTTTCGTACTGTGGACGCTTTACGGGTTTATCAGCGGAATCGTCGGCGTTCCCTACAACGATATCGTCGCTCGGTCCATTCCGTCATCACGCCGTAGCCGACTTTTGGCCCTGCGATTCTTCGGTGGCGGCATCCTGGCGCTGATCGTTGCCGCTGTGGCACACGAGCTGTTGAGGCGCTACTCGTTCTTCCCGGGGTATGCGGCGATCCTGTCGATCGGCGCTGCAACCCTTGGCATATCGGCCCTGTTTTTCGCGTCGGCGAAGGAAGATCCCGCAGTCTTGCCGGCGCATGTCCCGCGGAGTTTTGGATCGTTTCTGGGCCGGGGATTAACCGTCCTTCGGGAGGACCGGCAATTTCGCACGTTTCTTTATGTGCAATGGCTGGCCGGTGCTGTATCGATGGCGCTACCGTTCTACATTCTGCAGGTCGCTCCCGGGGAACGCGAGGTCCCGTTCGTCGGGATTCTGCTCGGCGCCCAGACCGTCGGCGCTCTGCTCTCAAACACGCTCTGGGGCTGGTGGGGCGACCGCCGAGGGAAACTCAGCCTGCTGCGTCTGGTATCCGCCCTCAACGCAATCGGCCCGATGGCGATACTCCTGTGGATGGCGCTTGGCTCTGTCAACTCGCCCTGGTCGCTGCCCTGGTTCGCAGCCCTCTTCTTCGTTCTCGGGGCCGTCGGGAACGGCCGTGCGATTGCCTATATCGGCTATTTGATGGAGATCTCACCACAAGACAGCCGTCCCGCCTATAGCGGCTATTTCAACGCCCTTGTCGCTCCGGCGGCGTTGTTTCCGGTCTTGGGCGCAGGAATTGCCGTGGTGTTCGGCTTCGCCGCCGTCTTCGCCCTGAGCCTCGTCGCGGCTGTGCTGCAATCCGTCACCCTGCTGGCGATCTCAAAGCAGACGACGTAAACAAAGCGGCCTTCGAGGCTCGTGGATCCAAGAGCCACGGGAAAATGCCGTATTATTCGGCGCCATCGGAAACGCTGGTAAGCTGGCAGGAGATGCAGTCCTGGGCAACGGGCGCGGTCGATGCCTCGCGACGCGCCAAGACCAAATCGAAAAACCAGAGAATTCCGGCCACAAGATATCGAATTGACTCGTAAGTTTTTTGCGCTGCCGGGTCCCGGATAACGCTTCGTAGGTGCGGGATGACGATACGGGTTCTACGCGACCGCGTCCTGTTGCCCCAGCTTTCCTTGTCCGGTATGTAGACTTCCACGATTTCAGTGCCATCAACCGACCGAGGAGATCCCACCGTGCCGTTTTTCGAACGCGACGAGGCGCGCCTTTACTACGAGATTCACGGCGACGGATTTCCGGTCTTGCTGCTGGCCCCGGGCGGTATGAGCTCGTCCATCCCGGTATGGGAAAATGCTGCCTATAACGCTATCGAACGACTGGCGCCACGGTACAAGGTCATCGCCATGGACCAGCGCAATGCGGGCCAGTCGACCGCGCCGATCACGGGCGCCGACGGTTGGCGGGATTATAGGGACGACCAAATCGCCTTGCTCGATCACCTCGGTGTCGACCGGTTCCATGCCGTCGGGATGTGCATCGGCGGATCGTTCATCATGGGGTTGGCCGAGACAATCCCCGAACGCCTAGCCTCCGCCGTCATGCTTCAGCCGATCGGGTTCGACGACAACCGCAAGACCTTTTACGAGTTGTTCGACGGCTGGGCGGAAGAGCTGAGGCCGGCGCATCCGTCCGCGGGCGAAGACGAATGGGCGGCCTTCAGGTCGGCAATGTTCGGCGGCGAATTTCTGTTCAACGTGTCCGAGGACGTCGTCTCCGACTGTCAAATCCCTCTTTTGGTCCTGATGGGAGAGGACGTCTACCACCCGGAATCGACCTCGCGGAGGGTCGCCGAGCTCGCCCCCCGCGCGACGCTGATAGAACGCTGGAAAGAAGGCGACGACGCGGCGTCCGCCAGCACGGCGATCGATAGGTTTTTGGCGGCACAGGCCTAGGACGATTTGGCGCGGTTACTACTCTTGAATCGGCCACAATACCGAGCTTTGAACCAACCTCTAACCTAGCGTGATATAGACGACGATCATGGGCGCGGCGGCGAAAGTAGTTGGCGTCCGGGCGGCCTCGCTGGTTTCCACAAAACGTCCATGCTATGGATTCGTCAGCGGATAGCTATGCGAAAGCCCGGCAATCCGAGCTACGTGAACGAACATGTTAACACCGCAGCAGATCGCCTATTACCGGCAGTACGGCTTTCTCGTCGTCGAGAATGTGTTTTCGCCGGCCGAAATCGCGGCACTCGTCGCCGAGACCGAGGCGATCACCGAGAAAGCCCGCGACGTCACCAAGAATGATGCGGTCTACGATCTCGAGGAGTCGCATTCGCCGGAGCATCCACGCGTGCGCCGCATCAAGCGGCCCCACCAGATTTCGCCACTGTTTTGGGAGACGGTATGCAATCCGAAAATTGTTGAGATAGCTCGGCATTTGATCGGCCCCGACATCCGGCTCAAGTCATCCAAGATCAACAATAAATATGCTGGCTTCGGCGCTGCCGTGGAGTGGCATCAGGATTGGGCCTTCGTGCCCAGCACCAACGACGACCAGCTAACAGTCGGCATCATGCTTGACGCCATGACCGAGGAAAACGGCCCGTTGATGGTCTTGCCACAAAGCCACCGCGGTCCGATCTACGATCACCATCGCGACGGACGCTTCTGCGCGGCGATGGATGCGGAAACCAGCGGCGTCGATTTCAGCCAAGCGGCCAAGCTTACCGGGCCGGCTGGTTCGATCACCCTGCATCACGTGCGGGCCGTTCACGGTTCCGATCTCAACCGCTCGGATAAGGACCGGCGCCTGCTACTCTACGATCTTGCGGCCGCCGACTCATGGCCGTTGGCGGGCGGCTACGCATCCTTCAAAACGCTGCAGGATTTCGACGATCGCATGGTCGCAGGCAAATCGACGATCGATCCCCGGATGGTGGCAGTCCCTGTGCGTATGCCGCTTCCGGATCCGGTCGATCCGGACTCGATCTACACCGCTCAGAACAACGTCGAGCATCGTTTCTTCGGCGTCTACGAAGAAGAGCAAAAGGCGCCTTAGTAACGACGCCATATCGACCGACACATCAGGCCGAAACGCCAAACACCATCAGCGCAAAGGCGTAGACCAGCGCCACCTCCTCCAGTTTCTCAAAGCGTCCTGAGGCGCCGGCATGCCCGGCGTCCATAATAGTGCGGAGAAGCAGCAGATTGTCGTCCGTCTTCAGCGCCCGCAGCTTAGCAACCCATTTTGCCGGCTCCCAATAGGTGACGCGCGGGTCGGTCAAGCCGGCCGTCACCATGATGTCCGGATAGTACTGGCGGGCGATATTGGTATAAGGACAATAGGAGCGAATAGTGTCGTAGGCCTGCCGGTCGCTGATCGGGTTACCCCATTCGGTCCATTCCGGCGGCGTCAACGGCAGGTCGGCGTCGCACATCGTATTGAGCACATCAACGAAAGGCACTTCCGCGATGATGGCTTTGAACAGCTCAGGCCGCATGTTCGCGACCGCCCCCATCAACATGCCGCCAGCGCTGCCACCGTGGGCAACGATTCGCTCTTTCTCCGTGTAACCGGCGCCGATCAGGTGTTCGGCAGCAGCGATGAAGTCGAGGAAGGTGTTACGTTTGTCTTCGAGTTTGCCATCGAAATACCACTCGTAACCGTTGTCGGTGCCACCGCGAATATGCGCGATCGCATAGACGAAACCGCGGTCGACCAGGCTCAGCCGATTGGCTGAGAAACTGGCCGGAATCGAAAGGCCATAGGAACCATATCCGTAGAGCAGCAGCGGTGCCGTCCCATCGATCGGCGTGGATCGCGCATGGAACAGCGAGACCGGCACCTGCGTGCCATCATGGCTTGTCGCGTAAAGCCGACGGCTCAAGTAGTCGGAAGCATCGTGGCCGCTCGGGATTTCCTGCTGCTTGCGCAAGGTCCGGCTGCGCTGCTCCATGTCGTAGTCGTAAATCTGCCGTGGCGTGGTCAGCGAGCTGTAGGAGAAGCGTAAATTCGTGGTGTCGTATTCGTAGCCGGGTACGATCCCCAGATCGTACGCCTCCTCGTCGAACGAGACTTCATGACGTTCGCTATCTGAAAGCCGCATTACGACGAGACGAGGTAGACCTTCCGACCGTTCGAGCCAAACCAGGTGGTCGTGAAAAACCTCCAGCGTTCTGATCAAACGACCCGGTTCGTGAGGCACCATATCGCGCCATTTCGTGCGTTCGCGGGCGGCAATCGGCGTCTCCATGATCTTGTAGTCAACCGCATCGTCGGCGTTGGTCAGGATCAGGAAACGGTCGCCGAGGTCGCTTATGTTGTAGTCGACACCCTGCTCGCGGGCGGTAACCAGCAGCGGCGTCGAATTTGATTTGTCGGCATCGAGGGTACGAACCTCCGCCGTCAGCCCGTGGTCGCTCGATTTGATGACGATGAAGCGCCGGCTTTCGGTCTTGCCGATAGAAACGAGGAAACTGGGATCGGTTTCCTCAAAGAGAAGTTCGTCCGCCTCGACATCATCCGCAAGTCGGTGGCGATAGACCCGCGAAGGCCGGTGATTCTCGTCCAGCCTCGCATAGACAAGCGACCGTCCGTCATTGCTCCAGACGACGCCGCCTTGAGTATCTGCGATCCGATCGCCGAGCAGTTCGCCGGCCGCAAGATCCTTCACCTGCAGCGTGTAGTATTCGGCACCGCTCAGATCGACGGCATATGCCAGGCGGCGATGATCCGGACTGTGCTCGCATCCGGCGATCCGGAAGAAAGCCTGATCGGCTGCCATGCGCTCGGCATCGAGGAGTATCTCCTCGGAAGCTTCCTTCGCGCCGCGCTGGCGGCAGAAGATTGGATGCTGGCCGCCAGTCTCGTAACGCTGATAGTACGCGTAGGTTCCGTCTTGCGCGGGAACCGTCGCATCGTCCTGCTTGATGCGTCCTTTCATTTCCTCGAGCAATTGCTGTCTAAGGTCTTCGGCCGGCGCCAAAACCTGCTTCGTGTAGGCGTTTTCAGCCGCCAGGTAGGCGCCAATCTCAGGATCCAGCAGGCTGGGGTCGCGCATCACTTGCTGCCAATTTGACGCCTTGAGCCAGGCATAGTCGTCCTGATACCGATCACCGTGGCGCTCGGTCGTGGCGCTGTGTTTTGCAGCAATCGGCGGTTTTAGCGACATCGCGTTTTCACTCCCTATCCGGTCGGCGCCAATGTGACGCGTCGGACGCGGACATGGAAGACGGTTCCACCGCAGGCTGCAATGCGGGCGACCCTACTCCTGTGCGTTCTGAACGACGTTATCGTGCGTCTGCCGCCGGCGTCGAACCGGTGACGCGGTTCACTTTCGGCGGGCGCCCGGCTGCCGATGCAGGCGCCTGGAGGCGGCGGCAAAAAAACTGCGGCGCTGCTCAGGCGTCAGCTCCGACGCCGTGTCAACCAGGGCAGCGTGAAACGCCTCCTGCGAGGCAACCGAAGCCGCAAGCGATTTCGCAAGTGCTGCTTCCAAAGTGGCCTTGTCGAACGGCTCCGCACCGAGGGCCCCAATCGTCTCCTGCCGCGCCTGGCGCATCGCTTCCCAGAGCGGTCGCATTTCGTTGGCACGCTCGGACCACATGCTGCGCATCGTGGCGCGGGTCTCTTCGCCCATCTGTCGGCTCGCACCGCGGAGTCCGAACGTGTGGGAGCGCGCGACATCGCGGTCGCGCGCGCTCCAATGTCCCCCCCAGTGCGAGACGATCACACCGCCGACAAATAGATTGAGGGCGAGCGAGGAAAAGAGAACGATCGCCCATCGCTTAGACATTTGTGGCATTAGTCCTGGTCCTCCGTAGTGAGTTCGGGCCCGAATGTAAGCAGGGCCAATTCCTCAACGATTGGCAGTTCGTCTTGGCCCGCCATCGGCGGCAGCGGAACCGCCCCCAGGGCAAGCCCGAGGATGGCCGCCGAAGCGAAAATCGCCGCCGCCTGCCATTGTCGTCCAAACGGCCAAATCTCGGCCGCGATTGTACTCAGGCGCTCTCCCCAGCCCGGCGTCTGCCGGGCCGCAGAAACAATACGGGTCGCCAAAGCCGGTGATGGCTCGGGCGAGTCCGCAAGATCGAGTACACGGTCGAGCTCGATTGCGTCGTCACGGAGCTTCCGTGCCTCCGGCGAATTCCGCACCAACGCCTGCGCCGCATCGCGCTCGGCGACCGGCCAGCGATCTTCACTCGCGCCATAGCTTTCCAGGATCTTCTGGAAACGCCGGATGTCGATTTGCGTGATTTGAGCCTGATCTCGTGTCATCAGAGGTCTCCTATGAGATCGTCACGGAGCGGCATTAGCCGATCCCGCAGTCCACGCCGCGCCCTCGACAGAAGCGATTCGAGCGCCTCGACGCTGATTCCCATGACCTCGGCGCTTTCAATGTTGCTGAGGCCCTGGTAGTGGGTCAGCGCCACCGCGGCACGTTGCCGCTCGGGTAGGGCGACAAGCGCCGCAACCACCAGCCTCGCCGCACTGTCTCTCTGCAACACGGCGGCCTGATCGTCTGCCGGGTCCGGATGCTCAGCAATGTCTTCGACGCCTTCCGGTCGTTTCCGCCGCACCAAATCGATGCAAAGATTCCGGGCGACGCGATGTAGCC
>CAZCVU010000114.1:0-1893 GCA_964501745.1 uncultured Flavobacteriales bacterium
GGTAGTCGAATGCCTCGAGGAGTCGGGGGCCGAGTTGCTGATCGTGCTCAACGGCTCACCGTTCGATATCTCCAAGGGTGAAACGCGCCTTCAGCTTGCGGTCGCACGTGTCACTGAATCCGGCCTGCCGCTTGTCTATGTCAACCAGGTTGGCGGCCAGGACGAGTTGGTATTCGACGGTGCATCGTTTGTTCTCAACACCGATTGCAGCCTCGCCGCACAGCAGCCGAGTTGGCAGGCGGATCTGCTCGTCACCAAATGGCTGCGTCAGGATGACCGCTGGAGCTGTGAGGTGACGGACCGCCACCCGCAGTGTGAGGGCCTCGAGGCAATTTACCGTGCGATGGTTGTCGGGCTCGCCGACTACGTCCGTAAGAACAGATTTCCAGGCGTCATACTGGGACTGTCGGGTGGTATCGACTCAGCGCTGAGCGCCGTCGTTGCCGTTGACGCGCTGGGTAGCGACGCTGTCCATTGCGTAATGATGCCATCGCCCTATACCGCTCCGGAAAGCCTTGCAGACGCAAGCGAAACCGCGAGGCTGCTCGGCGTGAGGCTGGATACCATCGACATCGCTCCTGCAATGGAGGCGTTCGGTGAAATGTTGGAAGTGGCAGATAACGAGGCCGCAAATGGCGGCGGCACAACGGCTGAAAACATACAGTCGCGAAGCCGTGCCGTCATCCTCATGGGCCTCTCCAACGCCCTCGGTTCGATGGTGCTGACGACGGGCAATAAGTCGGAGATGTCGGTCGGCTATGCGACGCTCTATGGCGACATGTGCGGCGGGTACTCGGTGCTTAAGGACGTTTATAAAACCGACGTCTTCCGCCTCGCCGGCTGGCGCAACCAGGTGAAATCCAATGGCCTCGCTGGTCCCGAAGGCCGCGTCATTCCTGAGCGCATCCTGACCAAGCCACCGTCCGCGGAGCTTAAGCCTGATCAAACCGACCAGGATACCTTGCCGCCATATGAAGTGCTTGACGACATACTGCACTGTCTTGTCGAGGGCGAAATGGGGATCGACGAGATTACCGAGCGTGGCCACTCGCCAGCACTGGTTCAGCGCGTTTGGCGTATGCTCGACGCGGCGGAGTACAAACGGCGGCAAGCGCCGCCGGGCGTCAAAATCACGAGCCGGGCGTTTGGCCGCGATAGGCGCTACCCTATCACCAACGCCTTTCGCAATATTATCTGACGATGGAAACGCGTCTTCGTTTTGCGCCGAGTCCGACCGGCCGGCTGCATGTCGGAAACGCGCGAATTGCCCTTATCAATTGGCTTTTCGCCCGTAAGTCGAAAGGCACATTCCTGTTGCGCCTTGACGACACCGATAGCGAGCGTTCGACCAGAGAATTTGCCGAAGGGATCGAGCGCGACCTGCGGTGGCTTGGCCTTGAATGGGACGATTTTGCGCGGCAGTCGGCTCGCATGGAGCGCTATGAAGCCGCTGTTGAGCGGTTGATAAAGGCGGACAGGCTCTATCCTTGCTATGAGACGCCTGAGGAATTGGAGATCAAACGTAAGATGCTGATGTCGCGCGGCCTGCCGCCAATCTATGACCGTTCGGCGCTCGAACTGACAGCCGACGAGCAGGCAGCCCTTGTGGCGGAGGGCCGGAGTCCGCATTGGCGCTTCAAGCTCGACGGCGGCGTTGTCGAATGGCAGGACCTCTCGCGTGGTCAGGTCACGTTCGATGGCAAGGCGTTGAGCGATCCGGTGTTGGTTCGCGCCGACGGGCGGCCGCTTTATTCATTGAGTTCCGTTGTCGATGACGGTGAGCTGTTCGTCAGTCATGTCATCCGCGGTGAGGACCACGTCGCGAATACGGCGCTACAGATCCAACTGTTCCAGGCCTTGGGTTACCGCCTGCCAGTTTTCGCGCATCTGCCG
>CAZCVU010000114.1:1903-7500 GCA_964501745.1 uncultured Flavobacteriales bacterium
GTTGCTCGCCGACGAGCGCGGCCAGAATCTTTCCAAACGGTTGGACAGCGTCAGTCTGATAGGCCTGCGAGAAGACGGGATCGAATCGCTCGCGGTCACCGGTTATCTCGCCCATCTTGGAACGTCACTGGCCGCCGACGGTAGCGAGGATATGGCGGCACTTATCGAGCGCTTTGACATCGCTGCCTTTGGCCGGGCGACACCGCATTTCGATACCAGCGAGCTACAGCGACTCAACGCCCGCGTGTTGCACAATCTGTCTTACGACTCGGTTGCCAAACGCCTCAAGGAGCTGGACCTCGACGATGCGGATGAAGCGTTTTGGCTTGCCGTGCGGCCTAACATTACGCGTCTTGCCGATGCGGCGGTCTGGTGGCGGATCTGTCATGACACGGTCACGCCGGTGATCGAGGATCCACCGTTTTGCCAGGCGGCGGCGGAAATGTTGCCGTCCGAACCTTGGGATGAGGGTACTTGGGCGAACTGGACCAAGGAAGTCGCCGCCGCCACAGGGCGGAAGGGCAAGTCGCTCTTTCATCCCTTGAGGCTCGCGCTCACGGGTCTCGACCGTGGACCCGAATTAAAGCATTTGTTACCTATGCTGGGGCACAATCGCGCTGCTCAGCGGCTCAAAGGCAACGCCGCCTAAGCCAAACCCGCGCGACAGTCACGACGGAAATGCTGAAGCTCAATAACACGTTGACCCGCCGCAAGGAGCCGTTCGAGCCCCTCGATCCGGACCATATACGGATGTATGTTTGCGGCCCCACGGTCTACGACTTTGCCCATATCGGCAATGCGCGGCCAGTTGTCGTGTTCGACGTCCTCTATCGGCTGCTGCGACGGCTCTATCCGAAAGTCACCTACGTTCGCAACATCACCGACGTGGACGACAGGATCAACACCAGGGCCAAGGAATCCGGCGAGGATATTCATACCCTCACCACGCGGACGGCTGAGCAGTATCACGCCGACATGAAGGCATTGGGTGCGCTTGCGCCCGATCATGAACCTCGTGCTACCGATCATATCGCGGAGATGATTGCGCTGATCGAGCGGCTGCTTGAACAAAGCTGTGCCTACGAGGCGGACAGCCATGTGTTGTTTCACGTTCCAGGCAAAGACGACTATGGGCGGCTGTCGGGGCGCTCACGCGATGAACAGATCGCCGGCGCGCGTGTCGAGATCGCACCCTACAAGCGCGATCCGGCCGACTTCGTCCTGTGGAAACCTTCACACGACGGTGAGCCCGGCTGGGATAGCCCCTGGGGGTATGGCCGGCCCGGTTGGCACATCGAATGCTCGGCCATGAGCAGCAAGTACCTCGGGCTCGACTTCGACATTCACGGCGGAGGGCAGGATCTGGTGTTCCCGCACCATGAAAACGAACTCGCTCAGTCGACTTGTGCCTATCCCGATCATGGCTTTGCCAGATACTGGTTGCATAACGGTCATCTCACGACCGACAGCGAAAAAATGTCCAAATCGCTTGGCAACATCGTCACCGTACGAGAGCTCTTGGCGGAGTATCCGGGCGAAGCAATTCGTCTGGCGCTGTTGTCGAGTCATTACCGCCAACCGCTCGACTTCACGAAGTCCGGTTTGGATCAGGCCAAGCAAACGCTGGACCGGATTTACGGTGCGTTGCGACCGGTGCAGGATGCACCGACAGACGGCGGCCAGGCGAAAACTCCGACCGATGACGTGTTGGAGGCCCTTGAAGACGACCTTAATACGCCGCTTGCGATCACCAGGCTGCATGAACTCGCGGGGACGCTTAACCGGGTATCTGTTGAGGACGAGCAGGTCAGACTTGGTGCCGTTCTGCGCGATGCGGGGGCGCTGATGGGACTGTTGCAACAACACCCCGAAGACTGGTTTAAGCGCCCGACCTCCCGTGAACCGGGTTCCGTGGAATCGGATGTCGACCGTTTGATCGCAGACCGTGCGGCCGCGCGGGATAGCAAGGATTTTGCCGAGGCAGATCGCATTCGCGAGCTGCTCGAAGGGCAGGGGGTGCTGCTTGAGGATACGCCGGAAGGGACAATCTGGCGGCGGCGCTAGGACCCCGCGGCGCAACTGTGCGACACTGATTTATGGATGAGCGAGCGGACATCGATGTTGCTACCCTGACTGCGCAGCTTACCGAGCGGCGGGAGGAACTGCTGCGCCTTGCCGGCGCCGGTGAGGAGGAGCAGGCGCCGGTCGAACTCGACCAAAGTCGCATCGGCCGCCTGTCGCGTATGGACGCGCTGCAAGGTCAGGCGATGGCAAAGGAGATTGCACGGCGTCGGACTGTCGAGCTCAATCGCATTGCCGCCGCGCTGAGCCGCGTCGAGGAGGGTGAGTATGGGTTTTGTCTGAGCTGCGGAGAACCGATAGCCGCCAAGCGTCTTGACCTCGATCCAACGGTGCCGAATTGCATAGATTGTGCCCAGCAACAGGAGCGGCACTAGTTGACTCGCTGATCTGCTGCAAGGGAAGGGTCCGATCCGGCGTAATAACCGCCGCGGACGAGGAAAAGCGTCGCCGCACGACCATTGCCGCTTGCCTGATGACCGCACGCGAATTTATGTAAAACATTGAATTTGTGCAAATAGAGACTAAGTCTTAGACTTGAACGAATAATACCCAGTGACCGCAATCTGGCCTTGGGAGGATGGTGGCGAAGAGGAAGACCTGCATGCACGAGTTGCTGCAAGGTTCTTTCGGTATTTCGTCAGACTTCATGCAAGAAGAACTCATCAGACTTCTTAAGGATCTGGAGAACCGCCCGTCTGCGAGCAAACGGGGTGAGCTGGCGCGGGATCTCAGCGACCTCTGCCTGGCGGATGAGGAAAGCCTGAGCGAAATTGAGGCAACTCTGTTCTTCGACATACTCGGTGCGATCATCGAAGATGTGGAGCTCGATGTTCGTACAAAGCTCGCGCAACGGCTTGCCAAGCGCGAGGATGTTCCACACGAGCTCATCGCGTTCCTTGCGAGTGACGAAATCGTAGTTGCTCAACCGATATTGGTCTCCAGTGAGTTGCTGGACGAAGAAGATTTGGTGCGGATCGTCAAGGAAAAGGCGCGCGAGCACCGCATGGCCGTTACCAAGCGTCTGTGGCTCAGTCCCGATGTCAGCGATGCGTTAGTACAGACGGGAGATTCAATGGTTGTAGTGTCGCTGCTGCGCAACGACAACGCTGAGATGTATCCCGAGACGGTTGAAACCCTAGTGCGTGATTGCCGGGATACCCCGGAATACCGCGAACCGATGGCGCATCGCGAGGATCTGAGCCCGGCTATCGCGGCGAAACTTTATGTCTGGGTCGGCGACGTTCTCCGCGACCACATCGTTGAGCGCTTCGAGCTCGAAGCAAGCGTCATCGAAGACGCGATTTCGGAGGCCCTATCCGAAACCTTGATCGAATATGCGCGCCTCGCAAACGCCGAGGGGGGAGGCAGGGACTTGCCCGATAGGACCCAAGACAGCCGGGCGTCGAAGCTGCTGCTCGGCTATCTGCAAGGCGGTGTTGGCAACCGTTTCGAGCAGCATTTCGGCAAGCTTACGGCGCTGTCGCCAAGTGCCGTGAAACGTACGCTCTATCATGCCGGCGTCGAGGGACTGGCGATTGCCTGCAAGGGCGCCGGTTTCGAGCAGGATGTATTCGCCGAAATCCTCTGGCGCCTCCATGGCAGCGGCGAGTTCTCACTATTTCGGGCAAGCCTGAAATTCAAGAAGGCGATGGATTATTTTATCTCCCTCGATCCTGCAGGTGCCCGACAGATGTTGCAGGTATGGCGCACCGCGCCACCGGAGGCCGCGTAGCTCACCGGCCGACGACCTTTCTAGGTTTACTTCGAACATTCTTCGCGAATTCAGGCTTGGTCGTGAAACCTGGGTCAGAAGTCTGGGCTTTCTTGTCAGCAGCCACCAACGAGCCTATCTTTCTATATGTAGGAGCACGGCCCGCACAGCCGGTGTAGCTTCGGAGAAGCCGATGCATCACCGGTCTGGTTGGCCGCGATGGGCTATGGAAGACGAACTACGCGAACTGCTTGCGAATCTCGAACGGCGCTCGGGCGCGCCTGACCGCAGCCTGTTGGTTGAACAGATCGGTGACCTGTGCTTCTCGTTGGATGCGAAACTGGACGCCCGCGAGCTTGAGCATGTGTTTGCCATTATCGAGACGCTGGTCGAGCAGGCCGACGCCCGTGTGCGCTGTAAGCTCTCGGAGCATATGTCGGTGCGAAACGATGTGCCGCACGACTTGCTGCTATTTCTCGCGAGCGACGAGATCGACGTTGCTTACCCCGTGCTTGTCTGGAGCAAACTGCTTACCGATGATGACCTGATCGGTCTCGTCATCAAACACGCGCGCGATCACCATCTGGCGATTGCCCAGCGGGCCAATATTACACCGTCGGTCAGCGAAGCGCTGGTGCAGACCGACGACAAGGAGGTCGTGGTCACGCTGTTGCGCAATGACGAGGCACGGTTCAGCGACGATACCTATCAGCACTTGGCCAAGGCGAGTTTGCAGGTGCCGGAGTATCGCGCGCCGATCGTCGATCGAAACGACGTCAGCCCTGAAATTGCGGGCCGTATCTATGCCTGGGTCGGCGAGGCGCTGCAGTCAGCGATATTGGAGCGTTTCAAGTTCAACGAGGCTGAACTGGAAGGTTTGATCGCGCGGGTACTCGCAGATGCCGTGAGCGAAGCCACCGGCGGGTCCGCTGGGCGCCCGCTCAAGGCGCTCGGGAAGGCGCGGTTGTTACGGGCCTCCGACCTCTTGCTTGAGCTGTTGCGAACGGGGCGGATGCGGCGCTTCGAGCAGGACTTCTGCGAACTTACCGGCTTACCCCGGCATGTCGCCTACCGGGCCTTGCATAAGGCTGGTGCGACGGGCGTTGGAATTCTCTGCAAAGCCTTTGGCTTCGACCGGGCAATCTTCAGCGAGATGTATTTTCACCTGCATGGTGGCCACTCGAATGCTCTGTTCCGGACCACGCTACAGTACCGCAAAGCTTTGATATATTTTGATAATTTGAGGCCCGAAGAAGCGCGGAGTATTCTGCAGCTCTGGAAAGATGTGCCGCCTGATCCCAACGCCTAGCGAGGGGTGTCATGGCAATCGGCAACGCTGCCGCCGGCTGGGAAGAGTCGAAATTTCATGCACCATATGTGTGAGCTTGTGGGCAACCATTAACGCTGACGGACATCCTTGCGTCCGGCCACCAAACTGAAGTCCCGCAGGCCGCAACGTGAAGCCGGCAAGCGCTTCCGATCTCTTGCGCCTTGAGCGGGTCGCGGGAATTGTGCATTCTCGCGCCCTTCGCCTGCATGGGGCAGGCAGGACGATGTGATGAGCGGCGAACGCATCCACTTGTTCGACACGACGTTGCGCGACGGGGCGCAGACGCGGGGCGTCGATTTCACGATTGCCGACAAGGTCGCAATTGCCGAAGCGCTTGACGCCCTCGGCATCGATTATGTCGAAGGGGGATGGCCTGGCGCCAATCCGACCGATGACGCTTTCTTTGCCGATCCACCAGCGCTCGGTAAATCGACACTGGTCGCTTTCGGGATGACGCGGCGCGAAGGCCGCAGC
>CAZCVU010000115.1:0-7421 GCA_964501745.1 uncultured Flavobacteriales bacterium
ATTCGCGGTCACCTGATCGGCGCTGATCCCGAAGTTGCGCTGGCAGCTGTCGAGTTAGGCTCGGTTTCGGCCGCAATATACGTGGTGCCGAAACGGACGCCGACGTCGCCGTGCGTCTGGTTGTAGTTAAGACCGAGACCGATCGTGTTCTCGCGGTCGCCGTCGTTGTCAGCGTCACCCGCGACGTTATCGTCACCCCTGGCGCCGGAGTCCGGTGTCAGGCTGATGCCAAACTGCAGGCCGTTCCAACGCGGCGTGTAGTAAGTGATCTTCGTCGCGTCGCCGGTATCACCGACCAGACTTGCAAACGTGCCGGTAAACCCAACACCGCCCCGGTTGACCTGGGAGCTATAACCACCGTCATAACCGAAGCCTGCGGTGAGGAGCGAGTAGCCGCCGACCATCATGACGTCGTCGGGAGAGTCATCGTCGCCCACTATCAACGTACCCCACTGGTTGGTGAAATTGATCTTGGCTTCGATGACATTTACCGTGCCGGCGGCACGAGTTTCGACCGAAGTCGAAGCGACGTATTTCAGACCGTTATCTGCCGTACCCCTGGCGGTCCAGATTAACCAGTTGTCGTCGACCTCGAACGCATAGCCGCGGCCACGTGCTGCCGAGAGATCCTGGTCAGAGAAACTGACCTCGAACCGGGTAAAGCCCGAAAACGACAGAGTCGGCGCTTCTGCTGCTGCCACCGGAGCGGCGCCCAACAGAGAGGCCCCAACCAAAGTCGTGCTGGCTAAAAGAGCTTTCTTCATGTGCACTAACCTCCAAATTTAGGCCTAAACACGCGGCCCCAATTACACTGGAACGATCCCGTAACTTCGGGTTTCCCCTTGGGTTCATCCACTCGATACCCATAGAACCTGCCGCATATGACCGTGGGAACCAAAGCAACGCAATGCCTAAGTGGCAAAACAGCAACGAATTCCGGGTGTTGTGACAGATTTGCAACAGCTGTTTTGCCGCCAGATCCGACGGTCTGGATCGCTGATGTGTCACGCGGGGCCGTGTCTGGGCTCTGAACGTGGTTCAAATAGGCCTGTTGCGGCGCGATTGCGTCGTTTATGCGTCAACCGCTTTCCGCCTCGATCGCCCGGCGTAGCGGGTCCAGATGTTCTTCATAGTTGCGCCATCGCCCGATCGAGCTGCGATATATATGTCGGCGCACTTGCTGCGAGCTGGCGGTCTGGACGAATCGGTCCGTTTCGTGGAATGCGAGGCAGCGATCATTCCAGTCGAGACCGCAGAAGGCGATAATCTCGCGTGTAACTTTTTCCTGGTCCGCAACCAGCGCTTCATAATCGACATCCAAGATCGGCAGCGGCCTGACCGCTGCCCAATGGTCCATCAGCCGCGCGTACTGCTGGTAGTAGAAGCCGAGGTCGCTCAGGTCATGCAGGAACGGCAATGGATGCATGAAGTTCTGGAAGTAGCACGATACGCAGGTGTCCATCGGATCACGCCGGCAGTGGATGACACGCGCCTGCGGTGCGATCAGGGCAACCAGCGCAAGGCGCAAATAGTTGGCCCACATCTTGTCGACGACTCGCGTCTTGCCGCGCCGGGCGTACAGCTTCAACACGCGCATGTAGTAGTTGCCAAGCCGCTTGCTCTGCGGCCGCGCCAACGCTTCGAGGCAATCCGGGTACGGCTGGTTTACGGCCAGCGTGACAGGCAGGCGCCGCGCCAGAAACTGCAGATGCTGCAACTCACCGGCACCGTCAGCCTCCGGGTGTGAGGCGATGATCTGCTCGACCAGAGTCGTGCCCGACCGCGGCATCCCGACGATCAGGATTGGCAAGGCTGAGGGATCGCCGAAGCCTTGTCTTTGTTCGAGAAACGGCGCCGTCACCAGTTGCATCAGGCGATCGACTTCGCGTTTGTGGGCTTCCCTGTTGTAGTTGTCACCGGAACTCTTTTCGAGCGCCGACTTGAGGCCGTGTGCAGATGTACAGTGGGCGATCGCTTGATCGAATTCACCCCGGCTCTCCAGCGCGCCCGAGATGACAAATTCGATAAACATGCGATCCAAGACCGGTGTTGACGGCGTGGTCACCAAGCGTTGCAGTTGCGCGAGGTCTGCATCACCAAGTTTGTTCTGGTTCAGCAAGCTGCGAAAATAGAGCGCACGTCCGTGTTGCGGCTGCAGCGCAAGTGCCTGACCCAGTGCCCGTCTTGCTACTTCAGCGCGGCCGAGCAGCACAAGCGCGCCGGCAAGCGTTGCCGCGGCGTCAGCCGACGCTGGCGCAATCTGCACACCGCGCTCGTAGGCGGCGACCGCAACTTCCGTGTTTCCCAGTTCTAGCAGTGCATTGCCAATCATCGCGCATTGCTCGGGGTTCTCCGGACCGGCTTCGAGCGCAAGGAGATAGGTCGAGGACGCGCTGCGATCGCCGGCCTCCAACTCACACTGCGCCGTCGCGATAAGAATATCGGCACGGTTGCCAGATTCACGTGCGAGACGCCGCATCACCCGAACAGCCTCGCCCGGCCGACCCTTTAGATGCAGATCACGTGCGCGGTGAAGCGCATTTGACGCCCGCGTATCCAAAGCTCTGTTCATCGTTAGGCGGGCCTCAGTACCATCGCGCGCCGCCGCGTTCCGATTGCTCCGATTGCCATGCCGGGTGCGTTCGGAAATACCTCATGCTTCCTCCAGGGCGGCAATCAGCGAACCAAGATGTTGTTCGTAGTGACGCCAGCGCGCAATCGAGTCGTCATAGATCGGTCGCCGGACCTGTAGGTAGCTCGCAGTTTGTATCGTACGGTCTGTGGCGTGGAAGTCGAGGCAGCGGTCGTCCCAATCCAGGCCGCAGCCGGCGATCAAGGCACGGCTTGTGGCCTCTTGTTCACGAATCAGCTGTTCGTACTCCAGTTGAAAGATCGCTCCGGGAAAGACGGCGTCCCAGTGACGCATCACCCGTTCGTACTGACGGTAGTAGTGACCGAGATCGCCAAGGTCGTGGTTATGCGGTATGGCCTCGGCAGGGTTTCGGAAGTAATTGCTAAGGCAGATATCGCGGGCGTCGCGCCGCATATGAACGATCGTCGCATTCGGCAGCAGCGCACGGATCAAGCCGATGTAGAGGAAATTTGTCGGCAGCTTATCGACCACTCGCCGGGCCTCGGACGACTTCCTCCGCAGCGCTCCAAGGTAGTCGTCGGCAAGCGTTGCCGCGAGGGCTTGGTCGAGCCGGTCAAGGCCGTCCGGCCAACTACCGTCGATGGCCATTTGCCGGCCAACTCGCGGCAGGACCCGTAGCTCGCCGGCGCCGTGAACCTGCGGGTGGCTGGCCAGGATCTGCTCGGCCAGCGTCGTCCCGGAACGCGGCATCCCCAAGACGAAGATCGGCAGATCGTCCGGTATACCGAGTTTGGTCCAATCGTTGGCGGACCCCACTGGGAAGGCCGCGATGATCCGGTCAACCAACTGTTCCTGAGCACACCGGTTATAGGCGTCGCCAGAACGCCGCAGGGCCGTCGACCAAAGCTTGTTGCCGGTCTTGAATTCTGCGAATGCCCTATCGTAGTTTTTCAGCCGGTCGAAACTTCGTCCGAGCATGTAGCGAAGCCGCCGTTCTCGCACTTCGGTTAATTGCCGCGGCCGTATTTTGCTGGCGCGTAGATAGTAGGTCTCGGCCTCAGTGTCTTGTCCGACCGTTTCGAGTGTCTCTCCCAGTCCGCAGAGCGCTTCCACATGATCAGGTTCGGCCTCGATCACGGCGCGGTAGGAGTCGATTGCGTCGTCGATTCGACCGGTCTCTGCCTGCGAGATCGCTCTGTTGAACACGGCTTCCATATACTGTGGGTCCGCCGCAACGGCGCGCTCGTATGAGGCGAGCGCCGCATCAAGCTGGCCGGTCCGGTGATGAATGTTCCCCAGGTTGTTGTGGGCCTCCGCCATGTTGGGTGCGAATTTCAGCGCATTGTCGTAGCAGCCGGCGGCGTCGTCCAGCCGTCCCTCATCCTGACGCAGCTTGCCAAGGTTGAGCCAGGCATCGGCATAGTCCGGCACCATCCTGAGCGCTTCGTCGTAGTGTTGCGCGGCCTCGCTGAAGTTTCCCAGGCCGGCCAGCGCCAAACCCAAGTTGTTATGGATGTGCGGTTGTTCGGGAGAAATGGAAAGCGCATGTTTGAACAGCCTCGCGGCCTCTTCAAGCCTGCCTTGGGTGAGCCGGACGATGCCGAGCCCGCCATGGCCGATTGGATTCTCCGGCGCAGCCTTTATTGCCTGGCGCAGATATTTTTCGGCGCTTGTCGACTTACCGCGCTGATGCGCAATGATGCCGCGCAGATACAGCGATTCAGCCTGTTTCGGGAACCGCGAAAGAACGCGGCGAGATAGGTCGTCTGCCGTCTCTAGATCACCGCGCTCGTGAGCCGCTATGGCGCGCGCCAAGACATCGGCCGGCGCGAGCAAACCGACGCCGGGGACGTTAATTGTCTGCGGAACGGACATCTGGCTGCGGGATTCGGTTTGTTGGGCCATCATTATGCCGAAACGAAGCAACTGCCGCCACCGCCGCATGCTCTTTCTCCGGTGCCGAACACGCCCGTGTCGGCCCGTAGTATTTCATGTCGGAGGATCGGCTCAGCGAGACAGGTACCAGGCCCAAAATAAGGCGACCGAAATGGTCCGAGCCCGAGATATCGTGAGCTTCGGAGTTGTTATGCCGTAGGGCATCGATGGTCGGTGCACCTATTCGAAAGGATCGCGAAGTTGAATGGCGGCCGTAAGTTCTATTTGATGGACATGCGGTCCGCCGAGGACATGTCGCTTCACCGAGGCTAAACCGCAGGTGGCTCCGCGGCTGATCGGCATTGTTACAAGTTCTTCGGCCTTCAGGAGAGACTCGGCGACGGGGGTGGTAGTGAGCGAGGATTCACCAGAAGATATCCTGCAAGACGAAGAGATCGCGGATAACCTTCGGTCCGTGAAGGCGAGGATCGCCGCCGCTGCGCAAGATGCGGGGCGTGAGGCGAGTAACGTCACGCTGGTCGCCGTCAGCAAAGGCCACGCGGCCGAACGGCCGCGCGCAGCTATTGCAGCTGGCCATCGAGTCTTCGGTGAAAATCGGGTGCAGGAGGCTGCGACTAAGTTTCGCGAGCTGCGCGATGAGTGCGGTGACCTCGAATTGCACCTCGTTGGTTCGCTGCAAACCAATAAGGTTCGTCAAGCCGTGGCTATGTTCGACGTGATCCAGTCGCTTGATCGGCCCAAACTCGCGGCGGCGCTAGCGCGTGAAATGGATCGGCAGGGTCGGCTGCCAAGCTGCTTCATCGAAGTGAACACTGGCAATGAGCCTCAGAAATCAGGCGTCATGCTAGATCAGGCCGACCATTTCATCGACAGTTGCCTCAGCGAATTCGCTCTGCCGATCACAGGCCTTATGTGCATACCGCCAGCCGCGGAAGAGCCGTCGCTGCATTTCGCGCTGTTAGGTCAAATTGCAGCTCGGCATGGCCTGGACGACCTGTCGACGGGGATGAGTGCCGATTTTGAGATCGCTGTTGCCTTCGGCGCAACTCATGTGCGCGTCGGAACCGCAATATTTGGACAGCGTCCTAGCCATCGTTCCCAAGCTCCAACGGTGGCATGACGCAAAGCCGATCGCCGGGTGCGCAGTCGGTCAGGAGCTCAGACAAAACATCGCGCGCCAGCGCGACGCATCCTTTGGTCGGGGCAAAGCCAGGGTCTGCTACATGCAGGAAGACCGCGCTGCCCGCGCCGGGTGACGGCGGTTCATCGTTGAAGCCCAAAACGACAATGAGGTCGTAAAGCGGATCGTCCCGCCAGAGCCGCTCATGTCCACCCGCATAAGGCAGTTTAATCGGTTGGTTGTAGTTGGGATCTTGCGGATCGTCGCACCACCCGTCGGTCGGGCTGATGGTGCTCACGCGCAAAGCCGTCGTCGGTTTTGCCAGGCGGTCGGGACGGTAGAGCACGCGGCGGAGCGCGAAACAGCCGGACGGGGTTGTGCCGTCGCCTTCGCGCTTGTTCACGGCGATTCCGGCATGCCCCAACGCACATCGATGCGTCCGGTCACGCCACGCAAGCAAACCATGCGGCGTTACCTGGATATCCACGGTTGCCTTATAGCAAACCGTCGCGGCCTACTCTAATGGGCTAGAAGATGGTGGTGGCCTGGGGTTCTTGTTTCAAGGCCTCATACTTGTCGAGCGCGTCCATCATAGCGCGAGGCACCAAGAAACTGGCCACTGGCTGGCCGAAAGGAACCATGGGTGCCGTGGAAGTGGTCGAGCTCGGTTGACTGGAAACGGCATCATCGACAGCAGGCGCTGGATTGGAAGCCGCGGCGGTCGGCTGCGATGCTAACTGGGCGGGCGGCGCAGGCGGATAGGTGGGTTCGAGCGCAAGATTCTGCGCCTGGAAAAGGTTCGTTGGCGACACGGCGGCAGCATGGACCGGTGGTTCGACACGTTTGCTTGCGATCGAGCCCAGGCCAGGGATACGGCCGGCCGAAGGAACGGCCGCGCGGGCCTGCAGGAGTGCTGAGATCGGGCCGTCCGGCTGTCCGGGAATACCCGCATTGGCCATTGCGAGCAGCGACGACGGCGCGCTCGGAGTTGCACTCGAAAGTGCCACGGGTTGCGGTTTTTTGGCCGCCGCTATCGTCCTTGGTAGCGGTTCAGATGTGCTGCCGGCGGCTTGGGTTGAGCGCGCTAGGTGAGGGGCCAAGTAGGGTACCGACTCCGAGACGCGAACCGCGGCGGTCTGGTCTGTTGAGCGACCCGGTAGGAGGCTAATCGGCAGGCCGACGCCCGGTGAGTCACTCGCGGCCAGCTGGCTTTCATTGCCGGAGGCGGGATTGGCAGCGAGAACGGCATCTTTTCCATTGTTGCTTTCACCGAAGACAGACGCGAAGAGGGTCTCGCCGATGTCTCGGCCGGAGAATGCCTGCACTGTAGTGTTGGCGACCGCGGCGGCAAGTCCGAAGGGGCCGCCGAACAAAGTCCCGCCGGCAATGCGCGCCGCCGGCGACAGTTCGTCACCGGTTATTGCGCGATAGAATGTTGATACGATCGGGATATGCTGCAGCGGATTGATCAGGTCGAGCAGATCACCGAAGGTGAGTCCATCTTCGCCGAACGGCTGGAATTCGCCGCCAAGGTTTGACGAATTGTTTGCCGCTGAAGCGTTGCTGGCCGTTTGTTGGGCGTGGAAGCGTCTTGCCTCCGCGTCGGCGACATTGTTGCTTCCCTCATTGAATCCGGGTTCGAAGTCCATATATTCCTCCGCGCCTCGCCGGACTCGCTGCAAGTGGGGTGCCAATCCAAGTTTTCGGTAAAATCAACAACTTATACCGAATTTTGATGCAGGGTATGGATCGAGCGGCAGGAATTGCCGTCGCGTGTTCCGTTTCGCACCGTAGCGTGCCATTCCTGAGTAT
>CAZCVU010000116.1:0-7374 GCA_964501745.1 uncultured Flavobacteriales bacterium
CGCTTCTGCTTGCTCGCTACGTGACTGCAGAGTCTCGACTGTTGCGATAAGCGTGTCCCGCAATGTGCGCAATTGGGTCAGTTCAGCGGCAAAGTCGTCGCGGTCGGTCAGCGTGCTTTGCAGTTCTGCCGACAACTGGGTCAAATTCGAACGCAAATCGATATTGGTTCGCCGCTCGAGATCCAGCATGTCGGCAAGCTCGGCAACCTCCTGGTTCAAACGTTCCAGAGCTTCGTCACGCCCGGTTATCGCTTCGCTCAGATAGAACTGTGCGACGACGAATATCATCAGCAGAAAGATGATAACCATGAGCAGCGTCGCGAGGCCGTCGACGAATCCGGGCCAGATATTGACACTGCTACGGCTACGGCGAGTTGCGGCCATGATCGGGATCGTTCAGGGGCCCTTGGGCTCACCGTCCTCGGCCAGCGCGGCGATGGTCCGCGCCAGCAAACGAATTTCGCCGCGGATCTCTCCTATGAGTTCCTCTCGGCCCTGGGGAAGTTCTTCGAGGATGCGGCCAATATGCACCTCGATGGTGCGGATGTGATTGCGCATCACGTCGTCGCCACCATCACGCTCAGCAATTTTGGCGAATATCGGTCTCAGCTCCATCTGTGACTCTGCAAGCTTCAGCATCAGGCTTTGTTCGGCGCGCATCTGATCGGTAAGCGCGCTCAGCTTGTCTGTCAGCTCGAGTATATTGGTGTTGGCGGCAGTCCGTCCTTCTTCGCTGCGTTGAATGATTCGTTGCAGGCTGTCGAGGCTATCGGCCGTTTGTTCGAGCAGGGCCTGAATGTAAGCAGGGACCGAGGTCTCGCCGTCACCTGACAAGCTTCCGCTACTGAGGCGCGTCAGGCCCGAAAGCCATTCCTCGAGATCGTTAAAGAAGCGGTTCTGTGCTTGTCCTGCCTGCAGTTCCAGGAATCCGAGAACCAAAGATCCACCCAGGCCGAACAGCGAAGAACTGAAAGCCGTCCCCATGCCGCTAAGTGGCGCTTCGAGACCCTGTTTGAGATCCTGGAACACGCTGGCGAGTTCACCGGCGGTAACCGACAGGCCGCCAATTACGTCGCCCACCGACCGCACCGTTTCAAGCAATCCCCAAAAGGTGCCAAGCAAACCGAGGAATACGAGCAGCCCGATCATGTAGCGAGAGATTTCACGGCTCTCGTCGAGCCTGGCGCCGACACCATCCAACAGTGTCCGCATGGCAACGGTCGAAAGGCTAAGTCGATCGGTACGCTGATCCCGTTCCCCAAGCATCGTCGCCATCGGAGCGAGGAGTTTGGGAGGTGCTTGCACAGAGACCGCCGCCTGATCCCTGCGGTATTCTTCGATCCATGCAACCTCGTGCCGCAACATCGTAACCGTTCGGAAGATGTAGAAAATGCCGAACACCAAAACGCCAAGGATTACGCCGTTGAGCACGGCGTTGGCCATGAATGCACTGCGGAGTGGTGGGAACAGAAGCGAAACTGCCGCCGCGACAATCACCAGGAATAACAACATCCGAGTGAGGAAGCGTTGGGGCTTGGTCATGAGCTAAGCGTCCACGGCGTTAACTGCCCGACATACTGCGGGGCCGAAGAACCTCGAGCTGTCAATTGGCGACCACGATATCAACGCGATCAGGCGGCCCCTCTTCGATTCGACTACCAAGCGCCCTCAGTTGCATCCGGGTACTGCGCACACCATAGCTCATAAGCTGAGTGCGAACGGCCAGTGCACGAAACAGCGAAAGCCGTCGGGCTTTGCTGGGAGTATCGGGCGCTCCGCCGGCGAATCCGTACAGCAGGATACGCAGTTTGCGGTCGCTGTTCAGCTTTTGTGCCAATTCTTCCAGTGCCGGCGTGGCAGCCTCGGGAAGATTTGATGATTCTTCTCCAAACAGGATGCGGAGCTTTTTGCCACCGTCACTGACGGTGACCGGTGAGGTACGGGCGGCTAACTGCTCGGCGCTGGCCTTGGCGGTCGCCGCCGGCAGGCTAGGAGCTTTGGGTAGCGCCTGAGAGGCAACCGGTACCTGAGGCACTGCCGCTGTCGCTTTTGGCGGGGTTGGAATTGCCGCCGTGGCCTTCGGCGGTTTTGGGATTGCTGCCTTGGGCGGTGTCGGGACTTTGGCTTTTGCCGATTTCGGCGCGGCCGCTTTGGGGGCTGGCGGTATCGCGGGTGCCGTGATTGCTGGTGCTGCGGGGGGGGCCGGGGCCGGCTTTGCCGCAGCCTTCGAACTGCCTGTGGCAGCCGGTTTCGGAATCACCGGTGCCTTTGGTACGGCAGCAATCACAGGAGGCTTGGGTACCGCGGGCCTAGGTACGGCGACCTGCGGCTTCGGCGGTGGCGGTGAGGGCCGCTTGGACGCAATGCCCTTTGGTATGGTCAGCTGCGAACGCGGTATGTTCTTTGGCGGTGCCAATAGCTGACCGGGTGCGCGGGCGGCGGTTCCCGGAGTTAGGCTCGTCGAGCCTCTTCTCAGGAGACCTGCCAGCGTCGGTGCCGGTCCGAATTTGTCAAGCACGGAGAGATCAACGATAACGCTCGGCCGTCCAACATACCGGCTGCTAATCGTAGATTGGGCCTCGGCCGCCCCGCTGTTCGAGGCGAGCAACAGAAACCCGGTTCCCAGCACAATAAGTGCCCTCGCAGCGACAAAGGGTGGTCCCTGTGTGTGTCGTCGACGTTTGATCGCAGTCATTGAGTCGAGCCTTGCCATCGGTCGTTTATGTCGCTCGGAGACAAGCGGCACTCTACGAAAATAACTTAGGCCAACGGACCGGACAACCGTTAGTGCGTTGTCGCATGCAGGTATTATACGTTGGAGTTAAGGGACTTAATCAATACTCCGTGCAGGTTATCGTTGGCGACGACGATATCAGGGGCATCAAAGTCATAGTCCTGACCATTACAGCGCGACACCAGACCTCCAGCTTCACGAACGAGAACCAGACCTGCCGCCGTATCCCACGGCTTTACATCTTCATCCCAGAATCCATCGAAGCGGCCAGCGGCAACATAAGCGAGATCAAGCGCGGCCGCGCCCCATACCCGCAGGTCCCCAGCATCGGTTAACAATTGCTGAAACCGCGATTGAAACTTGGTTTCGGCTTTATTCGTGCCATCAAGACCGCCAAGAGGAAGGCCTGTCGCGATCGCAGCGTCTTCAAGCTTTCTGCGCCCGGAAACGCGCAGCCGACGATCGTTGAGATAGGCGCCCTGGCCACGTTCAGCCCAAAACAATTCGTCCTTGATAGGGTCGAAGACAACGCCGCAAATCGCCGTGCCGTCTCGTTCCAGGGCGATCGAAACCGCAAAATGGGGCAGGCCATGGAGGAAATTGAAGGTGCCGTCCAGCGGATCGACAATCCAACGGTTGCTGGTGTCGGTGCCGCTGACGATGCCAGCCTCTTCCATCAACAGTCCGTACGCGGGGCGTGCCTTTTGCAGCTCACGGCGAATTATGTGCTCGGCGTTGGTATCTGCGGTCGTGACATAGTCGCCCGGTCCCCTGCGGCTGACCTGAAGCTGTTCGACTTCACCGAAATCGCGTATCAGGGCGCGGCCGGCTTTGTCCGCGGCACCAGCCATGACGTTGATAAGGGCAGAACGAACGGCCACGCAGTTTCCTTTCGCAGGTCAGGGCGCTTGTGCCATGTGTCGCAATAAGTCGGCAACCGAGTGCGCGAAGCGCAAACTGCCGAACCTGATCAGTCTAATCCTTTGCACGCTCCACGTAGGTATCGTCCGCCGTGTTGACAACAATACGGGTGCCGGACTCGATATAAGGCGGAACCATGACCCGCACGCCGTTTTCCAATACCGCTGGCTTATATGACGACGATTGAGTCTGGCCTTTTACGACGGCGTCTGCCTCGGTAACGGAGAATGTTGCTTTCTCCGGCAGCATTACGCCAATCGGTGTCCCTTCATGGGATTCGATCGTGACGGTCATGCCATCTTGCAGATAGCGCGCCTGGCTTTCGTCGATCAGGTTCGTCCCCAAGGTAATCTGCTCATAGTCCTCGGTATTCATGAATGTGTAGTCGTCGTCGCTGCTGTAGAGAAACTGATACTCAGTCTCGTCGAGACGCGCCCGCTCGACAGATTCCGACGCCCGGAACCGTTCGTTGAGCTTTGATCCGCTGCGAATATCCTTCAGCTCGACCTGCATGAAGGCGCCGCCTTTGCCCGGCTTCACATGCTGGACCTTTACCGCCCGCCACAGCCGGCCCTGATGCTCTATGGCCATTCCCGGTCTAATCGTGTTTCCGTCGATCTTCATTGCATTCCCTCATGAGCCAACCACCTGTCGGTGCCCCGGGCGGCGCGGAAGCTAACAGTACGATACGGTTTAGACAACGCTGGTGATTGCCGCATTGAACGCATGTACCGCCTCGGCCGGGCCTTGAGGGTGACTCCAGACGGCCGAGACGACGGCAATGAAATCCGCGCCCGCCGCGACCAATGCTCCACAATTAAGCGGCGTGATGCCACCGATTGCCACGCATGGAACCGTTGCGATTTCGCTCCAGTGTGTGATCAGTTCGGGGGTTGCGTGATGGGTCGCCGCCTTGGTGGCGGTGGCATGGAATGCGCCGAACGCGACATAGTCGGCGCCCTGCTCGCCAGCAAGCATGGCGAGGTGGATGGAATCGTGGCACGTAACGCCGACGATCGCGTCGTTTCCCACACGGCTGCGGGCGTCTCGGTAGGTCTCATCCTGTTGTCCGATATGCACACCGTCGCAGCCGCATTCGGCAGCTAGGTCTGGCCGGTCGTTCAGAATGAAGGCGACGCCGCGTTCTTGTGCGATCGGCCTGAGTATCGAACAGGCGTCGCGAATTTCAGCGTCGCTTACATCCTTCAGACGAAGCTGAACGCAGGCTACTCCTCCGGCATCCAGGGCGCTGGCCAATTTGGTAGCGAATGCGGTTGGAGCGAGCGGTGAAGGCGTGATCAGATAGAGCTTTGCGTCCATGACTCGGAGTTAGGGTCTTAGCCAGTCTCGACAGGCCGCCGCCAGCTCGACGCCTTCGGCCTCGGCGTTGCCCAGGTCGAGGGCGCGCGGGCGTCGGGTGATCACAGAGGCGCCCAATTGTTGGGCAATGTCGAACAGCTTGTCGTTAACCCTTTGGCCGCCGCTGAAACGAATTACTTGCACGCCCTCGCGCAAGGCGGCAAGTGCGTCTCCGGCGGCGGCGGCGCAATCGAGTATCGGTGTCATCTGAACGTCGGGGAATTGTGCCGCGGCTTGTTCGGTAACTGCACGAAACCAACCGGCGCCCGCGTAGGCTGCCGCGCCTGGAGCGCTGAGCAGCGTCACTGCAACATCGAACTCGCACGCGACCTTAAGCGCCGTACAAGCGTGCTCGTATGAATGGACGGTTATTGCCTTGCCGCTCGGGGTTATTTGATCCTACCCATGAATGCCGCAGTGTCGCTCATTCGGTTCGAGAAGCCCCACTCATTGTCATACCACGACAACACACGTACGAACGTCCCGTCGATGACCTGAGTTTCGCTAAGGTCGAAGATCGATGATGCTGGGTTGTGGTTGAAGTCGACCGAGACAAGTGGCTTGTCGTTGGTTGCAAGAACGCCCTTTAGATCGCCGGCTGCTGCCTTAACCATCGTCTCGTTGATCTCATCGACGCTGGTCTTTCGCTTGGTGGAGATTGCCAGATCTATCAGGCTGACATTCGGTGTCGGTACGCGGATCGAAGTGCCATCAAGTTTGCCCTTGAGTTCCGGTAGCACCAGGCCGACGGCTCTGGCGGCACCGGTCGACGTTGGAATCATCGAAACCGAGGCGGCGCGTGCGCGTGCAAGGTCGCCGTGTAATGTATCGACCGTCCGCTGGTCACCGGTAAAGGAGTGAATCGTGGTCATGAATCCATGCCGTATGCCGGTCGTCCGATTGAGTATGTGGGCAACCGGGACTAGACAATTAGTCGTGCAGGATGCGTTCGATACGACCTTGTGACTCTTGCGAAGCTTCTTGTGGTTGATCCCATAGACGACTGTTAGGTCGGCATTCGCGCAGGGTGCGGAAACTAGCACCCGCTTGGCGCCAGCCGTCAGGTGGTCGGCCGCCTTCTCCTTGCTGTTGAATAGGCCAGTACACTCCATTACTAGGTCGATCCCGAGATCGTCCCACGGAAGATCCGCGGGATTGCGCTCAGCGAGGACACGAACCTTCTTGCCGTCGACGCGGATACCATCCTTCAATGCGCGTATCCGGCCTGGGTAAGGACCGTGTACCGAATCATGGCTGAGCAGGTGCGCGTTAGCGTCAGGTGAACCCAAGTCGTTGATCGCAACGAACTCGACATCCTTCCGCCGCCGCTCCATTGCCGCCCGAAATACCAAGCGGCCAATCCGCCCAAAGCCGTTGATTGCTACTCGTACCGCCATACAAGAATACTCCTGTCCGCCGTTTTCCCCTCTACGCCCTCACCGATCAGCTGTACGCCCCCAGTGTCGCCGCACCGTTGGCCGCAGCGCGTTCCAACAAAGCCGCCTGCGCCTTCGGCAAATTCTCCGATTTGCCGATCCATGCCTTCAGCGGCGCTGCCTGCAATGCCCGTCCATAAGAGAAGCTCAGCTTCCAGGGAGCACTACCAGGCCGTTTGTTCATTGCGTTGAGATGCGCCGTCGCAAGCTCATCGGACTGCCCGCCCGACAAGAATACAATGCCGGGGACGGCAGCAGGAACAGTTCGCATAAGGCATCTGACTGTACGTTCGGCAACTTCCTCGATACCGGCCTGGTCCGCGCACTCGTTTCCCGACAAGACCATATTGGGTTTGAGAAGCGTGCCTTCCAAGACGACGCCTTGTTCCGCCAGCGCGGCATAGACGCTTCGCAGGACCCGTTCCGTTATCACGTCACAGCGATCAATCGAGTGGCCGCCATCCATCAACACTTCCGGCTCGACGATGGGCACCAGATCCGCCTCCTGAGCCAACGCCGCGTATCGCGCCAAGGCGTGCGCATTCGCCTGTACGCAGGCGTCGCTCGGCGTCGTGTGGCCAATATGATAAGTCGCGCGCCATTTCGTGAATCGCGCACCCAGCTCGTGGTATTCGCTGCAGCGCTCGCGCAGTCCGTCGAGCCCCTCGGTGATGGTTTCTCCGGGCCAACCGGCTAATTGCTTCGCCCCAGTGTCCACCTTGATGCCCGGGATAATTCCGTTGCCGCTGATAACCTTAACGAGCGGCGTCCCATCCGCTGCATCCTGGCGCAGAGTTTCATCGAACAGGATCACTCCGCTGATGTGCTCGGAGGCGCCTGGTGTAGTGAACAGCATGTGGCGATAGTCGCGCCGATTGCTCTCGGTTGATTCGACGTTGATGGAGTCAAAACGTCGTTTAATTG
>CAZCVU010000117.1:0-2674 GCA_964501745.1 uncultured Flavobacteriales bacterium
GGACACGGTGACCGATGACACGGTGTTTCCAGAGCGCTGGCAGGCAATCGACGACCGATTTGATGCGCGTGAGATCATCAACGAGCAGTTGGAACTTCTGGACTGGGCTACGGAGCAGCGGCTCGAGGTTCTGCGCAACGGCTATCTGATGACCGAACTGGTGACCGAGAAGGCCGATTCCAGCGGCATCCGGTTCAAGGTAAAGGTCGAAAACGGCACCGATGGCCACAACGTACCCACCGGATTTTCCGGCGAACGGCTGGTCTGGCTTGACGTAACTGTCACCGACAGCGAAGGCACGGTAGTTTTGAGATCAGGCGATCGCGACCCGAACGGCGACCTTCGCGATGGCCATTCGGCCTATGTGCATGCCGGCGAAGTCCCGCTCGACAAGCAGCTGTTCAGTCTGCAGTCGATCTTCGTCACGCAGAATGGCCGCGGCGGCGAGATCGAGCATGTGATCCCGATTCCTTATCCGGTGATCTCGTTGCCGCGTGTGCTGCCATCGCCGCTTTCCTTGATTTTTACAGGTGAGCCCCCGACCGAACGCAATCACAAGAAGGGGATCGAGCCGGCCGGGCATCGCTGGGCCAAATACCGGATTAGCGGCGACGCGTTGACTGGAAAGGGGCCGTACCGGGCGCAGATCAAGCTGATTCAGCAGCCCGCACCGGTCAACCTGTTGGTGGCAATGCAAAGCGTCGGCTTTGACTATGGAATTACACCGCGCCAGGCCGGCGACGCATTGATCGCGGGCGCTCAGGTCCTGTGGGAAAAGCATTTGATGTTCGAGGTTGATCAGTAACTTAGCGTGGGCCGACAGGTGGCCCACTGTTGAAATTGGAAGCCAGCCGGCAAACTATCAGCCGGTCTGGTTCTTAGGAGGATCCGGGGAGGGTCGGCGTATGAACACATCCTTGCGATGTGTGGCTGGATCGGTTGGTCAGACCACGGTTGCGGTATTTGCTGCTCTGACTGCGTTTGTCGTCGCGGGGACCGCGACCGCCAACGCGAGCGGCGAGGATAAATGGTACGATTTCTTCTGGCCGCTCGGCGAACCGGTTCATGTCGAGGCGCTTAAGGAAGAATATGTTCCGTTCAAGACGGTCGGGGACATTCCGTTCAGGCCGGGCCTGTTCCTGGAGTTGGGAGACCCGTTCCTCGATACCGGCCAACTCGACGCGGGTTTCGAGGTTCCACTGATCGGCGCCGTCTGGCAGCCGCGCTTGTGGTCTTACTTCATCTACCGGACGACGTTGCAGACCTTCGACAACGGTGCACCGGGCCGGGATCGGGATACCGAATGGTCGAACCGCCTCGATCTGTATGCAAATTTGCAGCTCACGGGGACCGAGAAGATCCTTCTTGGTCTGCGTCCGCTGGACAACAATCAACCTAGCCGCTTTACCCGGCAGTCGTTCGACAGTTCCAACACCGGATTCACGAACGAGCTCAATCTCGATATCGAGACTTTGTTCTTCGAAGGTGACGTCGGCAGCCTGTTCCCGGTCCTGGACCGGGCCGGCATAAAGCCGATCGACTTCGGTTTCACGGTCGGTCGACAGCCGTTCGTATTTCAGGAAGGCATCATTATCAACGATACGATCGATGCGGTGGGCTTCGTACGTAACAACATTCCTTTTCCCGGCACCTCGAATCTTCGGATTTCGGGAATGTGGGGTTGGCACCGGCTGGACCGCAACGATCGATCGCGTAGTTCCGACGCCAACATGTTTGGACTCTTCACGGCGGTCGATGCGCCGATCAGCACCTTCAATCTCGACCTGATCTACGTCGACGACAATGCCATCGACAACGGCGGCGACGGCTTCTACGTCGGCGCATCTGCAATCCAGAGGATCAGGGCGCTCGGCGGAATGAGCACGGCGTTTCGCATCAACAGCTCCTTTGCGCTGGACAACGAGATTGCTGGCAACGTGATCGGCGATGGCACGTTGCTGACGGCTGAGTTCTCGAAGACACCCCATGGGTCCGACGATATCGCCTATGTCAACCCGTTCATCAGCATCGGTAACTTCACTCAGGCGGGACGCGAAGCGATCGTCGGGGGTCCATTGGCCAACACTGGCATTCTCTTCGCGTCGCCGAACCTCAGCACCTATGGCGCCGAAATCAGCCCGTTTACCGATGACGTGTATGGCCTTGCCACCGGTTACCAGGCCTTCTGGGATAACAAGCGGCGGAACCTGATTTTGGAACTGGCAGGCCGCCGCGACTTCAGTGGCAATGGCTTCGATTCCTATGGTGCTGGGTTTCAGTTGCAGCAGGCGATTGGGCAGCACTACCAGCTGCAATTCGAAGGTTTCCACACCTTCCAAGAGTCGCGCCAGGATGCCACCGGGGCGCGAGCAGAACTTTTCATCGTATTTTGATAGGGCATGATCTTGCGTAGTGCACCAACCAACCTTCAGAACATTTAGTCAACACGCGTATGTGTTCCGTCGTCGAAAAAGAAGCCACTAAACGATAAGGACTATGATGACGACAATCCTGTCTCCTACAGTTATTCAGTCCGCCGGCGTCATCATCGTCGGGGCCGTGCTGATCCAAGTCGTTCTGATGCTCGCATCCTCATTCCGCCGGTTCTCCTACGAGGACGAGCGGGAAAAAGTTGCGCTGGAAAACCTGCGCTACCGCACCGACGCACTGTTGG
>CAZCVU010000117.1:2684-3023 GCA_964501745.1 uncultured Flavobacteriales bacterium
AGCTCTGCGCGCGAGCGTGTGGAACTCTCCTGGAATGGCTTTCGCAAGTTCGAAATTGAGCGCATCGTCTCAGAAGCCAAGGACATCAATTCCTACTACCTCGTTCCGCATGACGGCAGAGCGTTGCCGCCGTTTCTACCGGGCCAGTATTTGACATTTCAATTGAAACTCCCCGACCTCGCAAAGCCGCTGGTCCGGTGCTATTCGTTGTCGGACAGCCCCAATCACCCCGAGTATTATCGCGTCTCGATCAAGAAGGTGCCGCCGCCTCGCAACGAGCCGGACGTGCCGCCCGGCCGGTCCTCTACATTCTTTCATGAGAACCTAAATGTCGGCGAC
>CAZCVU010000117.1:3033-7362 GCA_964501745.1 uncultured Flavobacteriales bacterium
ACATGCGGATTACTACCGCGTTTCCATCAAGAAGGTCCCCCCCCCGAGGGATAAACCGGATCTCCCGCCGGGCGTGGCCTCGAGTTTTTTCCATGACTCCCTTATCGAAGGCGACATTCTCGACGTCAAGGCACCAAGCGGGCACTTCTACCTGCAGTCCACAAAGGATAATCCGATCGTCCTGATTGGCGGTGGAATCGGCATTACGCCTGTCCTCAGCATGCTGAACACGCTTTGCGAGGCGGTCTCCAGACGCGAGATATGGTTCTTTCTCGGCGTCCGGAACGGCTCTGAGCACCCAATGCGGGAACATCTTGAAGCGTTAGCGAAGGAACACGAAGAAGTTCGTATGAATATTTGCTACAGCGATCCGGAAGAGCATGATCTCGAGGGCCGCGACTATCAACATGCCGAGCGCGTTAGCGTCGATCTATTCAAACGTCTTCTGCCGTCCAATAACTACACGTTCTACATCTGTGGCCCGCCTCCGATGATGGAAACCGTGACCGCCGATCTGAAATCCTGGGGTGTGCCGGACGAGGAAATCAATTTCGAGGCGTTTGGGCCGGCAACCGTAAAAAGGACGAAACCTGCGACCACAGCGCCGGTGGAGGGCGCAGCCGCGCTTAGTGTCGTTTTTTCGCGCTCCGGAACGACGCTGCCATGGGACGGAGGCGCTGAATCGCTGCTAGATTTGGCTGAACGTAACGGGATCGATATCGATTCTGGTTGTCGTGCCGGTAATTGCGGGACCTGCATCACAGCTATTAAATCAGGTGATATTGCCTACAACATCGAGCCCGGTGCACCGCCGGAGGACGGGTCATGCCTGACCTGCATTTCGGTACCAGAGACTGACCTGACGCTCGACGCTTGAGATCGCGGACCATCATGCGAAACGGGGATGAAGAAATCTGTTCCTGTGAATACGATGAGCCCGCGCAAGAAACGTAAGCCGCGATAGACGCGGCGAGAAGACTCGACTGGGAACCTAGGGAGATTGACCGTGATGACACCTACCAGACTGCCGATTCCATGTGGCCGTTTCTCGACGACTGTAGCCATGGCCTTCGGTCTTGCGCTCGGCCTCGCAATTGGACTCCAATCGTCAATGGCACAAGAGCTACGGCTCGATCCCGCAGCGGTCATGGGTCCGGACGCCTGCGGCGAGTGCCACAAATCATCGGTTGCAGCCTGGAAGCCGACACATCATTCGACAACTTTCAGGAATTTGCCGCGCAGCAAGAAGGTAAAGGAGATAGCGGGCAAGCTCGGACTCAAGCGCATCAAGGCCGAGAGCGACTGTTTGACGTGTCACTTCACGTCCGCGCTCGACAAGGGCAAAGGAAAACCGATCGCCGGCATCACTTGTGAATCGTGTCATGCCGCCGGCAAGGACTGGATCAAGTTGCACAGCGACTACGGCGGCAAGGGTGCAACGATGGAATCCGAGACGGCGGACCATAAGGTGGAACGCTACGCCAAGTCGGAAGCGGCGGGCATGATTCGGCCATCACGGCTCTACAAGGTCGCTGCCAATTGCTATGGCTGTCATACGGTACCGAACGAGAAGCTGGTCAATGAGGGTGGACACGCGGCCGGTAGCAAGTTTGAGCTCGTCGCCTGGACACAGGGAGAGGTGCGGCACAACGTCTGGTACAGCAAGGAAAACAATGAAGCCTCAGCCAGCCGTAAACGGATGATGTATGTGGTCGGCAAAGCGCTCGATCTCGAGTTTGCACTGCGTGGTGTGGCCAAGGCGACGCAGAATAAGACATACGCCAAGTCGATGGCGCGACGTGCGAAATCGGCAAGAGAGGCGATGACGGCAATTGCCGCGGCCATCAAAGCGCCGGAAGTCGACGCGATCGTCGCGGCCGCTAGCGAGGCCAAGCTGAAACTCAACAACGAAGCCGCCCTATCCGCGGCTGCCGACAGGATAGCCAGCGCCGCCCAACAACTCGCGGCCAACCATGACGGCAGCCAGTTTGGCGGTATCGACGCCATGCTGCCGGGCGCCGACAAGTATAAGGGCAAGGCAACGCCGTAGCAGCAGGGTCGCCGGTAGTCCAGAGGGAACGCAGATGGCGAGAGCCGTGCTGATCCAGCGGCCGCGGCGCTGGGACAATCCGTTCAGCGCCGATATGACCGATGCCGATGTCGATCGTATTCTCGGCATCGAGTTGTTCAGCAACATGGACGCGGAGAAGTTTCCGGCATCCACGCCGCTGCGAGAGATCGTCCGCAACGACATGTGCCTTCGCCGCTATCGCGGCGGGGACATCGTCATACGCGCGGGGGACTATGGCACGTCGGCATTTATCGTCATGTCGGGCAAGGTGCGTGCGGTGCTGCCGCCGGGCCTGTCCAACGACGTGCTCGGCCGCAGCGATATGCCAAGGAAGGGATTCTGGGACGCGCTGCGGCAAATCTGGACCAACCCGCGGCTGCCCGAGGTTCGCGATCCGACCCGCTACACGATGGCTCGCGGCACAGGCACCCGCCAGCTTGGTTCAGTGGAGGATACGCGCATCTTTCTGCAAGACGTGCCGGCAGTTCTGGAAGCTAACCGTACAGTTTCGTTGGGCCCCGGCGATATGTTCGGTGAAATCGCGGCACTTGCCCGCGAAGCCCGAACGACGACCATCTTTGCCGACGGGGATGCGGAACTCGTCGAGGTCCGACGCCAGGGAATTCGTGACGTACGCCGCCGTGCAGATGAATTCCGCGAATATGTCGATCGCCTCTACCGTGAGCGAACGCTAACGACGCATTTGCAAGAGACGCCGGTCTTCAGCCATCTCAGCAGCGACGTAATCGAGATGATCGCGGAAAAAACCCTGTTTGCGACCTTTGGCGATTTCTCCTGGCACCGAACCTACAAACAGATGATCGAAGGCAGCAGCAGCGAACGTCTGGCGCAGGAACCGATCATCGTCGAAGAAGGCCACTATCCCGATGGCCTCCTGATGATCCGAACCGGTTTCGCCCGAGTCAGCCGGAGGTTAAACCACGGACATCGGACCGTGCGCTACATCGGTCGCGGCGCCGTCTTCGGATTCGAGGAGATCGCCCGACAATGGCTGTCCGATGGCGAGGACATGGAAGGGTTTCGCCACTCACTGCGGGCAGTCGGCTACACGGATGTTCTACGCATCCCGACCTCGATCATCGAAGAACACGTACTGCCGACTATCCCAGCGCATGTTCTTGCCGGCTACTTGGACCCCGATCCCGAGATTTACGCCGAACTCGATGAAGACGAGCGAACCGAGGAAGCGAACGGTGAAGATTTGCAAATCGACACCTCAAAAATCGAGTTCCTCGTCGAAAATCGATACATCAACGGCACCGCTACGATGCTGATCGACCTTGACCGCTGCGTCCGCTGCGATTCATGCGTCGAGGCGTGCGCGGCGGGACACAACAACAACCCACGTTTTGTCCGGCACGGCAGGACATTCGATCACTTCATGGTGGCCAACGCCTGTATGCACTGTATGGATCCAGTCTGCATGATTGGATGTCCAACCGGCGCAATTCACCGAAACGAGCTCGGTGGGCAGGTCTTGATCAACGACGATACCTGCATTGGCTGCGCGACATGCGCCAACAACTGTCCTTACGACAACATACGTATGGTCGAGATTCGCGATGGCAATGGAGAGTTTATTCGTGACGAGGCGACAAACTCGATAATCGTCAAGGCGTCCAAATGTGATCTATGTGCAGATCAGCCAGGCGGTCCCGCATGCCAGCGGGCCTGCCCGCATGACGCCTTGTACCGCATGAACATGGACGAACTGCCGGCAATCGCGGCGTTGTTGAGTCGAGAATGACGCTCGCAAAACGACGCCGAAGAAATCTCCTGATCACCGCCCTGTTGGCCGTGGCCCTATTCGGCAGCCACCGGATCTACGACGCCGCGCTCTACGACGGCACATTCCTGACCGGCTGGACGCTGTTCATTTCGATGCTATTTCTGACCCTGTTCAACCTGCGCAAGAAGCTGACGATGCTGCCGATCGGCTCAAACGCGATTTGGCTGCAGGTTCATATCTATCTGGGATGGCTCACTGTCCTGCTGTTTGCCTTGCATGTTGGCTGGCGTGTGCCCGACGGGTTTATCGAGATTACGCTCGCCATCCTGTTCATCGTCGTCGCAGGAACCGGAGTACTTGGCGTCGCCCTGTCGCGCGCTCTTCCCAAGCGCCTCACCAGGCGTGGCGAGGAAGTGATTCTTGAACGCGTTCCGACTTTCCTTGCGGCTCTTCGAGAAGAAGCCGAACTGTCCGTCATCAAAACATTTGGGACATCAGAGCCTATTTC
>CAZCVU010000118.1:0-3030 GCA_964501745.1 uncultured Flavobacteriales bacterium
CAATCCCCTGCTGCAACAGCACCGCCAAGGCGGCGGTTGACCCAACGATTCCCTTTGATCCCATACCAGCTTCGGTCAGACCAAGATGCAGCGCATACTCGCAGCTTGACGCAAGGTTGCGATAAACCGCGATCAGATCCTGAACCTTGCTGACCTTGCAGGACAGTAGTATCCGATTGCGCGGCAGGCCCATCTGCTCGGCTTGCTCGGCGCTTCCGAGGGCTGACTTCACAAGCGCCTCACGCAGCACCTCCTCGGCACTTCTCGGAGTTGTCAGTCGGGAATTCTCGTCCATCATCGTGGTTTGGAGCGCTTCGTCGAGGCTGCCCCAGTTGACGCCGATTCGGACCGGTTTGGCGTATTCGAGCGCTTGTTCGATCATTGTCGTGAAATGCAGATCCCGTTTTTCACCGCGGCCCAGGGTGCCCGGGTTGATGCGATACTTGTCGAGTGTTTTGGCGCATTCGGGAAATTCCGTCAGCAGCGTGTGACCGTTGAAATGAAAGTCACCGACCAAGGGTACCCGGCAGCCTATCCTCTCCAGACGCTCGCGGATCTGCGGCACTTGACGCGCGGCGTCGCGCGAATCAACCGTGATCCGGACGATTTCGGATCCGGCCACAGCAAGTGCCGCTACCTGTAGGGCCGTCGCCTCGGCATCGGCCGTGTCCGTATTTGTCATCGACTGCACGACGATCGGCTCGCCGCCGCCAATCGCTATGTCACCGACTTTGACGCCGATACTCTGACGGCGGGGGCCGGGCCTGTCGCTACTCACAACTCATCCCTTCACTTCTTACGTGCACGTATGGAACAAGTTCCCGCCAAGGCTCCATACGACTGTCGGAAACTTTTCCGGACGACGTCCGATCATGCGCCAATTCGCTACCGAATCCCAAGTAGCACAGTGTTCTGCAAGCTACCATGTATTGGCGCGGATCACTATCAGCCCGGTCAATCTCCCAGGTCCAAGAATGCGCTAAACCACTCGCACACTTTGTTCACTGAAAAAATGTCTTGCACTTTGCATTCCTATCACTTATATAAGTGGAAAGTGCAATCTAGCATTTGGAAGGAAGAAAGTATGCGTCACGTGAAATTGTCCGAGGAGGTTTGGCAAAAGATAGCCGAGCGCGGGCAATTCGGCGAAACCGAGGACGATGTTCTGCGCCGCGTTTTCGAGCTCCCGCCAGCAACTGCGGAAGCGCGTCATCAGCGCCGCAGAGGTGGTGGTCGCCGCGGCCGGGGAAATACCCGCTATGCGACCCAACGTATGTCAGCGCGCGTCGAGGGCAAGCAGCTTGTTATTCGTTTCGAAGACGGCGCCAGCGACTCCTGGCGGCTGCCACATGCGCGCGACAAGACGGCAATCCGCGAGATGCTGGAAAACGCAGTGCAGTTTGCACTGGATCACGGTGCAACCGATCCCGGTCAGACCAACACTGTCCGCAAGGCGCTGACCGACGCCGGCTATCACTTGACCAAGTGACCGCGCGGCAGTTGCCCGAATACATTCAACGGAAAGCAGCCAACCCGGCTCGTCCTGCGGTTTCGCAGGCGAACCACGACCGCGGAATGATAACCAGTATCCGCCGCTTGGCGCTGGCCGTTCATTTGAAACAGATATGGAGATATGGACCAATATGGAAATAGTTATAGGTACCATCGTTGGCGGCATCGTCATCTGCGCTATTGCAGGTGGATTTGCCGCCTTTATCTTTCCCAACGCTTGACCAGTTGAGATTTACGCGTTCCACCAAAGCACTGGGTGTGCTGTTCGAGATTCATGTCGACTGCCGGGACATGGCTTGACACGAGGTGGAGTAGGGTATGATACCCGCTCCCCCAGAGCTTCCAAAAGATGTCGGACATGGAGTTCGCAGAGTACCAATTGGCACAACTGAATGTCGGCCGCCTTCGCTACCCGCGTGACGCACCGCAGATGCGCGACTACTGCGAAGCTCTGGGGCCCGTGGGTCAAATCGCACGCAACTGGCCAGGATTTATCTGGATCCACGACAATGAAGAAACCATCGGCATCGCTGCCGATTTATTCGGTCCCGGCTTGGCCGCAAATCTATCTGTCTGGCGTGACATTGAAAGCCTGCGTGGCTTCATGGAATGCCCCCCACATGCTGCCGTGATGAAGCGCCGCAGCGAATGGTTTGTGCCGACCGTGGAGGCGACCTTCGTACTTTGGTGGATTCCTGCGGGGTATATTCCGGACTTCCGGGAAGGCCGGGACCGGCTTATAGCGTATCGCCGCAACGGCCCGCGCCCGACGGGCTTCGATCTTGATACGGCATTTCCACCGCCTGGCGGTGGATAGAATTTGTTTCTGGCGTTGACCCGCCCGCAAAAGCGTCGACTAATTGTCGTCTGTGCCAAAGCAAATCGAATGTCGGAGTATTGAAGCTCATGAATGCCATCAAAGTCGAACGCCTCGACCACGTGGTTCTCAGAGTACAGAACATTGAGAACATGCTGCCTTTCTACCAGGATGTGCTTGGGTTCGAGCTGGCGCAGCGACAAGAGGGCGGCAAGTTTGCGCAGCTGCGAGCAGGCACGGCGATTGTCGACATGCTGGAACACCGCGGGACGCCTTTGGACGACCCGGACTCGGCGGCTCGTAACAGCGAGCGCAATATGGATCATTTCGCACTACGGCTGGAATCGTTTGAGGAAGAGAGGCTGCGTCAGCATCTCGCTCAATTTGGCATCGACGCGGGCAAGCTGTGGCGAAACGACGGCCCAGATGGGCACTGCTCGTTCTACATTCAGGATCCCGAAGGCAACGAGGTCGAGCTGAAAGGGTGGCCGAAGTCGATCAGCGGCGACGTCTAACTCCGCGAAGTGATGGTAGCTGACGGTCGCTGATGACTCTGTCCCCGACCGCCCCTATTTTGGGCGCGGTTCCAACTCAAGCAGCAAGGAAAGCAATAGCGGAATGAAGGTCGTCGGTGGAAAGCCTTTCTATGGAGAAGCCATCGGAATCCTGATGTTCGATTGCAGACGGTATCCGATGATTCC
>CAZCVU010000118.1:3040-7353 GCA_964501745.1 uncultured Flavobacteriales bacterium
CGATGTCGGAAACGCCTGCAGCTATGACTTCCCGGTTCGGATGAAGGTCGTGCCGGGCCTCGATGACAATCCCTATCCGCCGATCCGTGGGGAAGACGGGGAGCTGAAACCGGAAGTCCAGATTATCGTCCAGGCCGTCAAAGAGATGGCAGCCGAAGGGGTGCGCGCCATTGCCTTGTGCTGCGGCTTCTTTTCCTTGATTCAGGATGTTGTGGTCGAGGCTGTCGATATCCCGGTGTTCGCCTCGCCACTGATGATGATCCCCTCGATCATGGCGATGTTGGGCAAGGGCAAGGGCGTGTGCGTCGTGACCGCGTCCAAACGCCGTTTGTCGCGGGAGTTCTTCGAGGCGGTTGGCGTCACCGAAGAGATGCCGGTTGTCGTCGCTGGCCTCGACGACTCCGAAGAGTTCAATGCCTCGCATATGGGCGGCACATCCATCGAGATGGACGTCGAGCGACTGCGAGACGACGTCGTGGATGCGGTGCAGGAGGCGATCAGGGCCGAGGCGTCGATTGGTGCGGTGCTCATAGAGTGTACGAATCTAGCGCCCTTTTCAGCCGATATTCAGCAGGCGACCGGGCTGCCGGTGTTTGATCAGATCGCTTACACCGAGCTGCTCTACCGCGCCGTCGTGCCGAAACGCTATCAAGGCTTTCTCTAAGACCTGCCAATCGCCGCCAGGCAAGGCCGGGTCAAAGCCTGATCGGGCTCGTCAAGAACGTGAGAAACTATTCGCTGTCGAAGATCTTTTCATAGGCGGCCTGGGTCTCGGCGCCACCCCGGTTGATCGGCAATTTGTTCTGCTCTTCGCGGCCGCGCAGGCGAAAGGCGTACTCATAGGGCAGCAGTCCGTATGGGTCGGGTGCGCCAAGTTCTTTGGCGGCGTGCGCCGCCCAATCAGCGTTCCAAAGGAACTCGCGCGCCAGAGCGACCAGATCTGCCTTTCCCGATTGCAGAATATCCTCTGCCTGCTGGGGCTCCGTGATGCCGCCGACAGCCATCGACATGATTCCGGCCTCGCGTTTGACGCGGTCGGCAAATGCAGCGCGAACTTCCGCTGTGTACGGCACGACGGGCATATCGGACTCGCCGAAGATACCGCCAGAAGAACAATCGATCAGGTCGACACCCCGACCTCTTAGTTCCGCCGACAGCGCGACGGTATCTTCAAGACTCCATTGCCCGCCTTCGCCGTCCACCGCCGAGACCCGGAAGAAGAGTGGCTTATCCGCCGGCCAGGCCGAGCGCACGGTTTCAGCAACTTCCAGCGCAAACCGCATGCGACCCGCGCGGTCGCCACCATAGGCGTCGTTCCGCCGATTGCTGATGGGGGAGAGAAACTGATGGATCAGGTAGCCGTGGGCGCCATGTATCTCAATGATGTCGAATCCCGCATCGGCGCTGCGGTGTGTTGCTTCGCGCCATGATTTCATCATCGCCTTGATATCGTCCAAATCCATGACTTTCGGCTGGAAGTGCCGCGGGATCTGACTGGGCTCGCTTGGCGTCACCCCCTGCCAAGGCGGCGAACCATCTTTGGCGTCGGCGTCGGTTAGCGGCTCGAAGTCGCGGTCTGGATGGTGGCACGATGCGAGCCGCCCCGAATGCCCCAGCTGGATCGCCGGAACCGCGCCGTGGCTGCGGATCATATCGGTCACGCGGCGGTAGGGCGTGACATGCTTGTCGTCCCAAATTCCGGCGCAGGTGTAGGTCTTGCGCCCGATCGCTTCGATCGCGGTCTCTTCGCCGAAGATGACGCCGGCGCCGCCGACTGCGAAGCGGCCGAGATGTATCATCTGCCAATCCCCGGGGCCGCCGTCGTCGGAGTGGTATTGGCACATCGGCGATACGACAATCCGGTTCCTGGAGGTCACGCCCCGAATCGTAATCGGTGTGAACAACAGCGGTGGTTTCTTGTCCTTCGACATGGCCAACTCCTGTCAACCTACAGGTCTGAAGGCGAGGTGGCGGAGGCTGCGAAATGCATTCGGTCGCTTGATCATCGTCCGGTCATGCGGTCGCTTTAGGGCACAGTTTCACTTCTTGTCAGCTTATACGGAATTCGTCCGTTTTGACCATTTTTCCTGACAGCGGTCGTTCGGGCGGTGGCCTCGCCCGTTGACGCACCGCAGCCGCATGGTGCGCGATGGATGGCTAAGGGCCTAGTCCGCGACCCTAAACCTCCGGCCAGATCCGATGGCCGACGCTCGGCGAACCGGGCGCGTGAACGGTCGCACTGGTGACCGCGATGGACCAATCCAGGTTCCCGGCGTATTCGTCGAGGCCATCGATGAAATATTCCCGATGCGCCTCGGCCGAGATGAATTCGTAAAGGATCGCGTGCTTGGCCCAGCCGGCTACGGAGACCAGCTTGCGGGTGCCTACACTGCCGGGCATGGCGGCCAGCGCCACCAGTCTATCCTGCGCGTACCAGGCGGCGAGTTCGAACTCGGCGTCAATCGAATTCATGCAGAAGCTGCCCATCTGGACCACCGGCGCGGGCGTGGTGCCAGCTGGGCGCTGGTGCGCCTCGGGACCGTCGACCCGCGCCTCCTCGGTAAACACGCAAGTCCGGGTCTCGATTCTGCGAGCCAGCATCTTCTTGGTTTCGGCGTCGTGATGTTCAGCCATCTGCGCAAGGCTGGGATCGAAGAAGGCATGCGGCGCGGTGGCGCCGACCAGCATCAGATAGTCGGTTCCCATGCCGATTTCCGAACCGTCGTACTGTCCGAGTGAGAATCGTCCTTGCGGGTCGCGGATGGGTGGCTGGAGCTCGTAGTGCGCCGCCCAGGCGTATCGCGGACGGGCCGCCAGACTCGGCAGATAGGTGCCATGCAGCCATTCGAAATAGGCCTCCCTGCCCTGGCTTGGTAGGTTGTACCAGGTCGCCCAAATCCCTCTATCCATGAGTGATTCCCTCAAGCGTCGATCATTGTTCTGCAAGGCGACACCCTACAAAGAACCGATCATCTCTCGCACTAAACTGTTGATCCCCGCCGCGACTTGTATCAACCGGCTACCAGCAAAGCGCCATGAGCGCTGTTACATCCTCTTGTGTTTCCAGCGTTCTAATCGTCTCGATCAAGGTCTCGGTCTTCTCCTTGCCGAGGCGCGGTTCGACGCAGCCGCGAAACTTGGCCGTCAGCTTTTGCCACTGTTCCGCGAGATCCTTGGTCGGAACGCCAACGTCGTATGCTTGGTGGTGGACAACGCTGTCTTTGGTATGGATGGTGACTTCTGCGGTCATCCGTTCCAGCGAGTCGTCCGCTGTGACAGTGACTTTCTGAAGCAGCTCGACCAGTTCCGGATCCTTGACGTTGTGATCGCTGTAGGTGTCGAGCCGCGCGGTATCACGCCCGGCCAGAACCAGCGCAACGCAGAAGCCGAGACTGAACTTGCTTTCCAGCCCGGTGGTTGGGTTCGGATTGCCGCAGGCGCTGATGTAGACGCTGCGAATGGCGATGTCGACGCGCTCGATATTCGCCGGATCGAGGTTGGCCTTGTGCTGGATTGCCTGTACCGCCTCGATCGTCGCATGGGTGCCGTAACAGGCGGCGTGATACTTAAAGAGCGCGTTGCGAACCTCGAATCTCTCGCCCATTCCATCGAGTGCGAGCGGAATGTCCGGCGTCTCCGTCTGGGTATGCGCAAAACCCAGGTCACTCTCCAGGATGTCCGGGCGCGAGGTGAAGCCCCGCGCCGCGAGCTGTGCGGCAAACAGACCGTTCTGTGCGGCTTTGCCGGCGTGCAGTGGCTTGCACATAGTGCCGAACATCGATCGCAGGCCGGCAGCCTGGGTTCCAGCGATGCCCATCGCCAACGCGCCTGTCTCGCCGTCGAGCCCCAGCATACGAGCGGCGGCAACCGCAGCACCGAAGGTGCCGATGGTGGCTGTTGAATGCCAACCCTTGTTGTAGTGACTGATGCCCATGTACGCACCGATGCGACATTCCGCCTCAACGCCCGCCACGATTGCAGCAAGTACGTCCTTTCCACTCGCACCCAGATGTTCAGCCACCGCCAGCACGACCGGTGCAACCGGGATCGTGGGATGACCGATGAGGCGTTTCTGCACGTCGTCGTAGTCGAGGGCATGCGAGACGCTGCCGTTGACCAGCGCAGCCTGTGCCGTACTGACCTTGCGGCCGTCGCCGACGATGGTCGCCTGCTCGCTGGCGCCGTCGGCCATCGCTTGCTCGATGAGAATTTGCGCCAGAGGTTCCCCGCGTCCGGCAATGGTCACGCCGAACCAGTCGAGTAGGCAGTGTTTTGCCACCTCAACCGCCTCGCCGGGCAGATCCTGAAGGAGC
>CAZCVU010000119.1:0-7309 GCA_964501745.1 uncultured Flavobacteriales bacterium
CCAGAGAGGTCGAAGACGAGCTCATCACCATCGATGATCAGATTGAGCGCCAGCCGGCACGGGTAGCCACCGACCACATCCTCATCGATATAGTCGGCAAAGAAGTACTCGCCATCCGGCAAACCGCGGACCACATTGCGCGCCTGCGCTTCCGCATAGTCGAGGATATCTGCGATCCCGTCGCGGAAGGTCGGCAAGCCGAACTTGGTGATCATCTCGTGGACCTTGCGCTCGCCGGTGTTGACGGCTGCGATCTGTGCCTTGAGATCGCCCCAATTCTGGTCCGGTGCACGCACGTTTGCGAGCAGGATATCGAGGAGCTGCTGGTTGATTTCGCCGCCGCTCATCAGCTTCGCCGGCCGGATACGGACGCCCTCCTGATGGATGTCGGTCAAGTTGCGCGAGAGGCTTGCCGGCACAGCACCGCCCACATCGGTATGGTGGTTGTGGTTGACGACGAAACAGACGATCTCGCCCTCATGGAAGACCGGTTTCCAGAGGTGGATATCGGGCGTGTGGGTGGCAACGTAGCCGCTATAGGGATCGTTGGTGAAACAGATATCGCCTTCGGCATAGTCGCCGACGGCGTCAATCGCAGCGCCATAGTTCAGCGTTGAGAACAACAAGGAGCCAAGATCGTTGGGCGACGCGAAACACGTCCCGTCCGGTGTGGTCAGGCCGGTCGAAAAGTCCTGCGTTTCCTTGACGAAAGCCGAATGCGCCGTTCGAAAGAGTGTGTAGCCCATACTCACTGTCGCAGCACGGCTATGGTTCGCGAGGATTTCGAGCGTCACCCGGTCGACGGTCATTACTCAATCCTGCACCGCGCTACAGACAAACTAGGGGTGTCTTAACACGCCACGGCTGTTAGGGGGGAAACCGCGGTGATGCCCATACCTTGGCTTTCCTGCCGTTCGAGGGCGATCGCTCAAAAGCATGCTTTTCAATCGTCGCTGCCACGATGCGAGGCACGGCGTCCGTCGGCAAAACCTGTACCCGCACCACGTCAACGCGTAATATTATGAATTATCTTTCAATAGATCGTGGCTTCGGATTCTAGAAGACGGTTTGATCTTCAGACCGTGAGAACCAACCTGCACCAAAGACGAAGACTGCTGCGATAACGGATCGAATATGAAGCCTTTCGAGTATCTGGCGCCCCGTACTACTGACGAAGCGATCGCTATTCTGGCCAAGAACGGTCTGGATGCCCGGCCCCTTGCCGGCGGCACCGACTACCTTGTCGAACTCAAGCATTCCTCCAGTGTTCCCAAGATCATCGTCGATGTGTCCGGGATTTCCGAATTCAAGGGGATCGAGTTGACCGATCAAGGGTTGCGCATCGGTAGCGCTGTCACCCACACGGAAATAATGGACTCACCCCTGGTGACGGAACACGCGCCCGCCATGCAAGAGGCGGCGCTCACCATCGGTGCGGTACAAACCCGCAACTTAGGAACCCTCGGCGGCAATCTTGTTACCTGCGTACCGTCCATGGACAGCGGCCCGGTATTGGTGACCCTTGACGCCGCCGTCACTGTTGCCGGACCAAAAGGCAAGAGGACAATGGCGCTGACTGAGTTATTCGTCGGCCCGCGCGAGACCGCGCTTGAACCCGATGAATTACTGGTCGACATCCTGATCCCCAAGGAAATGCAGGGGCGAGGTTGTTCATTCCGTAAATTTGGCCTGCGCAAGGGCCAGGCGCTTGCTCTGGTCAACGTAGCCGCTAGTCTCGAGTATAAACAGAGCAAGCTCAACGATGTGCGGATCGCTTTGGGGGCGGTAGCGCCGACGGTGATCCGGGCGGAGAAGGCGGAAAAACTGCTCAACGGACAGACGCCTTCGGAAGATCTGTTTGAAGAAGCGTCAGACATGGCGGCGACGGAGGCCAAGCCGATCGATGATTTCCGTGCTTCCGCCGACTATCGCCGGGATTTGATTCGTGTGGGAACCAAGCGGATTCTTATCGAGGCGTTGAGCCGCGCCAAGGGCAAGGCTTAGGTAGGCGAGACTGAATTGATGGACGTTAGGATCAAGATCAACGGCCAGGATCTAGAGGCCAACGTGCCTGCCGAGACAACGCTGCTCAGCCTGTTGCGGGAAAACTGTAACCTGACTGGAGCCAAGCTGGGATGCGATGTCGGCGACTGCGGCGCATGCACGGTTTTGGTGGATGGTCGGTCGATCAATTCGTGCCTGATGCTCGCGGTTCAAGCCAACGGCAGCGAAGTGACGACCATCGAGGGGCTTGGTGATTACGATCACCTGCATCCCTTACAGGCAGTGTTTGAACAGACCTCAGCTTTTCAATGCGGATTTTGCGCCCCGGGCGTGATCATTTCCAGCAAAGAGCTGCTCGACAGGATTCCTCACCCCACTAAACATGAGATCCGCGAGGCGTTGTCGGGAAACCTCTGCCGGTGTACCGGCTATACCAAGATTGTTGAGGCAATCCTGCACATCACCAGCCTGCCGGATGATGACAGGGAATCCGCCTGATGCTCAGACACCAAGAGTAGGAACATGGCGCCGAGAGACGATGTACAAGAATACGAGACTACGCTGGAAGACCTGAAGGAAGCGAGCGTAGGGCCGGTTCCAGCTGTTTCCGAGAAGATCGGGGACAGATTGCTGCCGCTGAACCCCGAAGTTAACAAACAGACCCCTGCGGTTGGCCGGCGGGTAACGCGTCCCGATAGCCGGCCTCATGTTCTGGGCATGACCCCTTACGTCGTCGACATGACTTTTCCCGGCATGCTGCACGCGAAAATACTGCGCAGCGAACACGCCCACGCCAAGATTCTTAGCATCGATGTAAGCGACGCAGAGAAAATGCCGGGTGTGATGGCGACCCTGACGGGCAAGGAAATTCCGGTCAACAGCTTCGGGCCGACCTGTCAGGACCAGCCGCTGCTGGCCGACGATAAGGTACGGCATATGGGTGATGGCGTGGCGGCAGTTGCGGCAAAGACAGAGCAACAGGCCCAGGATGCCCTGGCCAAAATCAAGGTCGATTATGAACCGCTGGAACCTGTCCTCGATCCTCTGGAATCGATGAAGGACAGCGCGCCGAAAATCCATGGCGAGAGCAATATCTACTCCACCAAGAACATCGAGAGAGGGGATGTGGAAAAGGCAATGGCGGAAGCCGACCATGTGTTCGAAGGGCACTTCAAAACTCAGATGGTCGAGCATGTGTCATTGGAACCCCATGCCTCCATCGCACTGTGGGAACCGACAGGCGATCTGCACGTCTATTCCTCTCTTGGCCGGATCACGCTGGGCCGCGCCGACCTCGCGCGGACGCTGGACATGCCTATGAATCGGATCCGCATCACGGCAACCATCGTCGGCGGCAATTTCGGTGGCAAGAACGAGATAACCCTGGAACCGATCCTGGCCCTGCTGGCAAAAAAGACAGGTCGACCGGTCAAGGGAGTGTTCAGTCGCGAGGATGAGTTCATTTCATCCACGACCCGCCACCCTTTCATTATGGATTACACCACCGGCGTTACCGATGACGGCAGGATCGTCGCCCGCAAGGTCCGAATTATCTGCGACGGCGGCGCCTATTGTTCGTGGACCGATACAGCGCTCGGCAAAGGCGCCATCCTTTCGATCGGACCGTATAACATCGACAACATCAAGATCGAAGCCTACGCGGTCTACACCACCAAGACCACCGCCGGCGCCATGCGCGGCTTCGGCGCGCCGCAGGTTTGCTTCGCCTATGAGTCTCACATGGACGACATCGCCCAGAATCTGGGCATTGATCCACTGGAAATACGCCTGCGCAATGCCTTCCAAGAAGGCTCGTCAAGCCCCACCGGACAGGTTCTGCACAGCGTCGTGGTCAAGGAGTCGCTCGATACCGCCGCCGAACATTTCGGCTGGAGGGAGTGGCAAAAATGATACGTCGCGGACGCGGCCTCGCCTGCATGTGGTATCCCATCGGCTTCACGGTGGCGGCCAACGCCAGCGCTGCCGTGGTCAAAGTTAACGAGGACGGTACCGCGACCGTGCTGACCGGCACGGTGGAAAACGGCCAGGGCGCGCTAACGGTTCTCGGCCAGATCGCTGCCGAGGAACTCGGCATCGCCGCGGACGACATCAAGGTGGTGTCTGCCGACACCGACACTACGCCCATGGATACCGGCGCCATCGCCAGCCGCACCACATATGTTAGCGGCAATGCCATCCGGCTGGCAGCGGAACAGGCAAAGCATATCCTGTTCGACACGGCGGCCCCGATGCTTGGCGTAGAGCCCGAACAATTGCAGGCTCGGGACCGGCAAATCCAGGTCGTCGGCTTCCCGCAAATGGCCCTGTCGATCGGCGAGGTCGCCCAGCAGGCTCAGTTCGTCAACGGCCAGCCGGCGCTGGGCAGCGCATCGTACAATCCGCACACAGTGGCCATGGATTCGAAGACCGGACAAGGCAAGCCCTATGGTACATACGTCTATGCCACCCAGATCGCCGAAGTGACGGTGGACGACGAAACCGGCGAGGTGGAAGTCCTGCGCATCGTCGCTGCCCACGACTGTGGTACGCCGATCAACCCAACCCTAGTGGAAGGTCAGGTCGAAGGCGGGATTTCCATGGGCGTCGGCCTGGCGCTTTGTGAAGAAATGCTGTTCGACGACAAGGGCAAGCAGATCAATCCCAACCTGACCAATTATATCATGCCAACGAGCCTGGACATGCCCGAGGTCGAGGTCCACATCGTAGACAGTTATGACCCGACCGGACCTTTCGGCGCCAAGGGCGTGGGCGAGCCAACCTCGGTACCGACGGCGGCTGCGATCATGAACGCCATCCATGACGCTGTCGGTGTGCGCATCACCGAGCTGCCGGCAACTGCCGAGAAAATCCTGAAGGCAATCCGGGATAAAGACAAGGCGCCGGCTAATCAGATCGCCTCGTGATTTTGTCCTGTCACTTTCTCCCGGGTAAGAATGCTCTGAAATCTCTCCCCGAAACTTGGGAAGGAGAAGCGTCGAAGACATGACTAAAGCGACGATCATCAAGGCCGACGAAACACCTGTGACCAAGCGTGGTGATGGAGTGGAGACAGTACTTCTCGTCGGCAAGGAGCGATGTGGAGCGGAAATTTTCACTTCCGGCCTGACCAGGTTTCCACCGGGGCAAAAGGTTCCCATGCATTCGCACAACTGCGATGAGCAGGTGACGCTGCTAGAAGGCCTGGCGGAACTAGAGACCGGCGGCAAGCGCACTGCGCTCAAACCATATGACAGCGCCTACGTCCCGGCAGACGAACCGCACCGATTCATCAACGTCGGTGACGGGCAGCTGACCATTATGTGGGTATACGGGGCGGATCGTGTCACCCGAACCTTCACCGAAACGGGTGAAACAGTGGAACATCTTTCCAGCAAGGACGTCACCAAGCCGGAAACTCGATAGCAAGTCATCATGGATGAAACTGGGCACTGGACGCTGATCGTGTCATTGCCAGTTTCCAATGTCCGCTGGATAGCCATAAACGGACACTCCCGAACTTGCATTTCTTCCTGAGACAAAGCTTCTCAGTGCGTCAACTTAACATAAGCTCAAGCCAAGATGCCCCGGACGGCGATGGCCCGCTCTTCCTCAAGCCTCAGCCGTCTTGGCAACCCTGCTTTCGCGGTAGGCCATGTAGGTCACGCTCGACAGGATCATGGCACCGCCCAGCCAGGTAAAGACGCTGGGGATCTCGGCGAAGACGAGGTAACCGATGGCCGCCGCCCAGATTAGCTGGAGGAAGAACATCGGCGATATGACGTTGGTCTCGACTTCCTTGAGCGCCTGGGCGAAGGCGAAGCTCGACAGGGTACCGATGCTGCCCATGGCGGCAAGCCACATGAGCTGGCGCGCGTCCGGCCACTGCCAGACGAACAACGCGGGCACCAGCGCCAGCGGCGCGCGCAGCATTGCGCCATAAAGGGTGATCGAGGCGATCGAATCGGTACGGGTCAGCACCTTCATCACAAGAATTACAATCGCGAACAGTATTGACCCGACGATGACCAGCAACGCACCGGTATTCACCTCCACGATACCGGGGCGCACGATGACGAAAACACCGGCAAAGCCGAACAGGATGGCCGACCATTTGGCGATATCGACCCGCTCCTTGAGAAGCAGCACGGCCAGCACGGTCGTGAAAATGGGCATCGTGAAATTGAGTGCTGTGACGGTGGCCAGTGGTGTGACGCTCAAAGCGTAATAGACAGCCAGTATACCCACCACGCTGAGAGCGCCGCGGGCGAGCTGGAGCATGAAATGGTTTGTGCGAAACGAGCGCAAGCCGAAGCGAGGGACCAACACCAGCATCGTGAGCATCCCGAAGAACGCCGAGAAGAAGGCAATCTGAAATGGATGTAGTTCTGCCGAGAGGTGCCGCACCACGGCCATCCCCGAAGAGAACGCGATTGTGGACAGGAACGCGAGAGCAATGCCACGCATGCTGTTCGTCAATCGCGGGGCGCGTGCTCGGGTAGCCGTGGTCAATTGCGGATCCGTGCTGCTTCGAGGTGGGACCGCAACCTTTCGCACATTTTTCCGTGCGCGCTAGTGAGTGCGGACCTTTGATATGTCTGGGAATCCCGGTTTGGATTCCATCAACAAGGCTGATCGTGCCCTAATTCCGCGCAACAGGCAATCTGCCGTTCTCCGGAGATGTGATGCGAGGTGTTGAAGCGTGGATGTAGTCACAGCCGAGTGCCCTACGGCGCATCTTCTGCTCATGGCATCCCGTTCGGCGTCTTAATGCATTCTCATCGCAGAACGCGTACTAAATAAGCCATCCAGTAGACATCAAATCGGCAGCTGGTTGAATTTAGATGCCGCCTGAAGCGTCTCAAAGGGCGACTGCAGCGCGCCGCGACGGTGCCTCGAAGTTCGCAATCACACCTGTGCCGCTGACCGCTATATCGACAAAGGCGGAAATCTCCGCTGCCAGTTCATCATGATCGGCGAGACCAGTCCTGAGGGCCGTTGGAACCGTGCCTGCGGCGGCGCCGGTCAAAATGCCCAATGGCATGCCGCGGCTCACATTGTCGCCTCCGGCGTTGACGTTGAGCAGGAGAGTTCTCTCCAGGTCATAGCCCTCGTGAGCTCCGAGAAAGAACATCATCGGCAGCCCCTGTTCAACGTAGCAGACCGTACCAAGTTGTTTACGGATTGCGGCCTGTTCGCCCATTGCCACCAGTCCATCCAGGTCGATCGGCCGGTCAGCCAGCTCCATGTGATAGGTCCACATCTGATCATCGGGAATGTTTGCCGGCCCCTCAGCTGCCCGATACGC